>CAMWRC010000056.1 GCA_947176565.1 uncultured Ruminococcus sp. | reverse complement strand
GATGTCAGCGAAAAGACAGATATATCACCAAATTCGCGGAAAATATCAGGTGAAAGGTCGTTTCCGCAGCACATTGTTGACCAGTCAAGAACAGCGATTCTCATACCTTTTCACCATCGGAAGCAGTCTCATTTATTTCAGAATTATCTTCGGTTTCGTCATTGTTTCTTCCGTCGATAAATGAGCTGATGAAGGCGATGAGGACAAGTATCAGTTCAATGATTCCAACTGCATAGAACCATGTACGATTTTCGAAAATCCAGAGCGTGAGAGAAAACGGAACGGCAATCGCCATTATGAGCTGAAAAAGCCGTCTGTCTGTAATAAACCGGTATATGAAAAATACTGCTGCAATAACTGCAAAAATCAAATGCATGTGGAGCGGAAAAGGAAACTGGGACGGCACATCATTGTTTGAAAGCTCCATAAGAAAAATATTAGGATTAAACATAATAACTCCATACCGCAATAGCGGGGCTGTTTTACGGTATACAGCCAGACCAAGAATTAAACAAAAGCTTGCTGCAGCGTTTTCGCCAGAAATAAAGCAGTAAGAATCTGAAATAAAAATTCTTTACAGTACAATAAAGGCGAAAATGCCATCTTTTTAATTATACCACACACGATATTAAAATTCAACTCCTTTTTTAATAAAATTAGTAATTACTGTCATTTTGCACAATTAAAAAAGAAAATAATGTATATTTTATTCTGCTGTATGGATTCCAGAATGTAAACAAATTTAAATTTCTCTGTTCTGTAATAATTTATCAAAAAGCTATTGACAAGTTTGTGAAAAAAGTGTATAATAAGTGTGTTGTATTTTGCATGAATATTGTTTTCAGGCGATGCAGCTTTGTTTGTAGTCAGTTACGGAGAACAGATATAAATACTCCGTCAATGAGATATATTAACAAATAACGGACGTATTGTCCGGCATTTCAGGCGGATTTGGAGTATAGTCCGCTTGTCTATATATTACAACTTAATAATAAAGCGGCATATATCGCCTGTTACAATATAAGTTATATTATACAAACTTAAATTGTTACAAGGAGGTAATGCACTGTATGGACCCGATTATTGCTATTGTTCTGATTATTGCCGCTCTGGCAGCCGGTGCCGGAGTGGGCTGGACTGTTGCTTACAAGAAAGGAGTGACTGCCGGAATTGACCAGCGAAAACGCGAAGCTGAAGCTGTTATAGGTTCTGCTGAACAGCAGGCTAAGCGTATTATCGAAGATGCCGAAAAGGACGCTGACAGTAAAAAGAAAAGCGCGCTGATAGAGGCAAAGGACGAAGTACATAAACTCCGCACAGAAGCGGATAAGGAAATCAAGGACCGCAGAGCAGAGCTGTCACGTCAGGAAAGACGTATGCAGCAAAAAGAGGAAAATCTTGATAAGAAAACCGATAATCTTGAGAAAAAAGAAGAAGCGCTCAGTCAGAAAATAAAGAGCGCTGAGGAAAAACTCAAAGAAGCTGAACAGATAAAGAAGTCCGAAATGGATGTGCTTGAAAGAATTTCTGAATTTACAAGAGAACAGGCAAAGGAATATATACTTTCAACACTTGAGGATGACCTCGTTCATGAAAAAGCTGTCAAAATAGCTTCATATGAACAGCAGCTCAAGGACGAATGCAATGAAAGAGCAAGAAGTCAGATTTCACTCGCAATCGCAAAGGTTGCCGCAGACCAGGTGTCAGAAGCAGCTGTTTCCGTTGTTCAGCTGCCGAATGATGAGATGAAAGGTCGTATAATCGGTCGTGAAGGACGCAATATCCGTACTCTCGAAACGCTTACCGGCGTTGACCTTATAATCGACGACACTCCGGAAGCTATTACTCTCTCATGCTTTGACCAGATTCGCCGTGAGGTCGCAAGAATAGCCCTCGAAAAACTTATCGCCGATGGACGTATTCACCCGACGCGTATCGAGGAAATGGTTGACAAGGCTCGCCGTGAAGTCGAATACCGTATAAAGCAGGAGGGCGAACGCGCTGTAATCGAAACCAATGTACACGGTCTCAATCATGAACTTATCAAGCTTCTCGGACGGCTTAAATTCCGTACAAGCTATAGACAGAATGTTCTCGACCACTCAATTGAAGTTGCCAAACTCTGCGGAGTTCTGGCATCTGAACTCGGAGTTGACGCAAACGTTGCAAGACGCGCCGGACTTCTTCACGATATCGGAAAGGCTCTTACTTCCGAGATAGAGGGTTCACACGTGCAGATAGGCGTTGACGTCTGCAAGAAATATAATGAAAATCCGGTTGTTATTCACGCTGTTGAGGCTCACCACAACGATGTTGAACCGAAAACTGTTATTGCCTGTATCGTTCAGGCAGCTGATGCTATATCCGCTGCAAGACCTGCGGCAAGAAGTGAGAATTACGAAAGTTATATCAAGCGTCTCCAGAAACTTGAGGAAATATGTAAATCCTATAACGGCGTTGATAAGTGCTTTGCTGTTCAGGCAGGACGTGAGGTCAGAATCATGGTTGTGCCGGAAATCATCAACGATGAAAAAATGGTTCTCGTTGCCAGGCAGATTGCACAGCAGATTGAAACTGAAATGGACTATCCCGGACAGATTAAGATTAATCTTATACGCGAAAGCAGAGTTTCGGATTACGCTAAATAGTTCGTGTTCCCGTTATTCGGAATCTTTCAGAGCATCAGAAATATACGTCAGTGCAGTTCTCTGCCGGTCTGACGGAATTGACCGTATGAGGACGGCATTGCTCATTTAATTTGCGGACAGAAATTGACTGTAGGCTGCGGACGGTATTCGTTCGCAGCTGTTTGTATACAGGAGGAAAATTATGAAAAATTTTTTTAAACGCCTTATAGTATCAGCGGCATCAATAGCAGCTGTTTCGGCAGCAATCATTTCTGTTTCTGCACTCGCGGAATGGAAAAATATCGGATTTATGGGAGACCTCAACGGCGACAGAACTGTATCGGTTTCCGATGCTGTAATACTTACTCATCATCTCCTCGGAAGCAGACTTCTTACTGATGAAAACAGATATTATACAGCAGGAAAATTCATAGGAATAGGAAGCGATGATACAGGATTTGAGTCAAAAGGCTTTCTCGAAACAGCTGATATGAACCGCGACGGAAAAGTGAATATTTTCGACCTCGTGCTGCTGCGGAAATCCCTTGTCTCCGGAAACAGCCCTGTTGTCTGGGAATGGCTGGAATCCGCAGTTACTACTGTTTCAGGTACTTCACCGGCTTCATCAACTTCAACTTCAGTTACAGTTGCATCTTCAGCTGCAACTTCAGCTTCTACGTCAACAGCACCTAAATTCATCGCGCCGCCGATATATGACCTTTATGGCTCTATGCCTTCGCAGGGAAATGCAGAAGTCGTCGTTTTCTATGTTGATTTTCCGGATTGCAGATATACTTATACTCCGGACGCTGAAACAATAGAGAAAATCGCGTTCGGAAATGCAGATGAAAATAACCGGAATTATCCGTTTGAAAGTATGTCAGCATTTTTTGAGCGTTCGTCAAAGGGCGCAATGAAACTCGGCGGAAAAGCATATACATATACCGCGAAAAATAACAAATCAGCATATGAGGGCGATTCATGGCACGTTTCGCTGGTTGATGAAATAATCGCCGCATTTGATAAGAAAATTGATTTCTCGGAATTTGACGGCGACGGCGATAAGATAATAGATACAATTCTCATAAGCGTTCCCGAATCCGCAGGAACTGAAAACTGGTGGCCGGCTGCCGGAGTTTTCGGCGGCGATGTGTATAACAGAGCGGACGGAATGAATATCGGTCATGTGATTGTCGGCAATGCGGAAATAACTTCACCGGAAACTTACAGCAATTTTGTAAGTTCATATCTGCATGAAATGGGACATTGCATGGGACTGCCTGATTTTTATTTATACGGTGTTGAGGATTTTCAGGGTATGCATGGTTCAGCAGGATTTGAAATGATGGACGATGCTAACTGCGATTTCGGCGCGGCATCAAAATTACAGCTTGGCTGGTACAGTACAGAACAGATAAATATATTCGACAGAAACACTATCAGAGCATCTTATGAGCTGAAATCCGGACAGACTGATGACGGAAACTGTGTGATAATACCTGTAGGGGAGCTTGACCCGAATTATCGTTCAGAGTATTTTATTCTTGAATATACCGGTATCAGCGGAAATAATACAGCTCTTTCCGATGAGTTTCGTACAACCGGAAGCGGTATACGTATATATCATGTTGAGGCATCGGAAAACGGCGACAGCTGGTATAATACATTCAGATATGCAAGCGGAAACGATGAGGAAACAAATTATAACAACGGCAGACGATTTATACGCCTTGTCGGAGAGGGTACTGATGAAACAGATAACCTTTATCGTTCCGGCGATATTATAGACAATTCAAATGCCGATTTCAGAGCGTATGACAGCAGCGGCGGCAGAACCGGAAATATCGGAGTTACTGTTGAAATAGGTGAGATGACAGACGATTGCTGCATAGTGACCGTTTATGCTGATTATCAGTTATAAACTGTGAAAGGAATGTAATAATGGCAAAGCAGTTATTCAATTCATCAGAAAAATCAAATTTCATACTCAACATGACAGAGGAAAAGTATGCAGAAATCGCCTCATGGGGACTTATATCAGCTTGTCTTATGACATCGCTTGCTATGTCAGTTCCCGTGATTTTCGGAAACAGACTGGATATGCTTGCATCTGCCGGACTTGCTGTATCTGGTGTATTCTGCATGATTCTTGCTCTTATTGGTGCTATGAAAAAATACATCAGCAGAAAACTTGTAATTCCAATATGCGGAATGGGTATAATCTTTCTGTGGGCAGTAATATCAATGATTTTTTCATATGATATATACGTTTCGCTGAATGGCTATCCCGGACGCGGTGAGGGACTTCTCGCCATTGTATTTTATATATGCTTTTTCTTTACAGGTGCGGCAGTAAAATCCAAAAAAGCACGCGAAAGACTAATATACGGAATACTTGCAAATGGTCTGCTCAACAGTATTGTGGGATTGATTCAGATATTCACCGGACAGATAAGCAGTTATACTAAAATCGGATACGAAGTTGAAGTCAATGCAGCTTCTGGATTATCACAGTCTCCGCTGTTTCTTGCAATGGTTCTTAGCATATCCATAGCGGCGGCTCTTATGGGATTTTTAATTCTTGACAACAAAAAAACAAAGATAGTCTGTATCGTATCAGCCTGTATCTTTTCATTTGTTATCATGTTTACATATTCGCTTATAGGAATATGCGGAACTGCACTTGCTGTGATTTCCGCAATGATTATGATTTTTGCAGCAAAAGCTCCGAAAATAAAGCTTCTGTCATTGCTTTCCGTGATTATTCCGGCTGCTGCTGCAGTATGTATTGTTCAGGCAGGAGTTATCGGAAGTATAAACAGCTACCGTCTCTATGACGGTCGTATACTTTGGTTTGCGGATAGTTATATGCGTCTCACATCGAGCGGATATTTTCCGGATTCCGTTGATATTGACGATACGGAAGATGTATATTATACGCTTAACAGGCGTACAATGGATATAATCAGCGGTAATGCCCTTACAGGAACAGGACCTGACCAGCTTATATATCCTCAGATATATACATACGGTCCGAACGGTTCACCCGAAAGCAGTATGGAAGATATGATTATGTACAATAAAGGTACATTCGACAAAGTATATAATGAATATCTCAATACTGCCGCAACACGAGGAATACCATCTGCTTTAGCTCTGGTTATAGTTCTTGCATCAGTGATTATAACAGGTATCGTAAAGTATAAAAAGAGCAGGAATTCAATGACTCTCTGCATGACAATGATTACATCAATCGGCGCACTTATATTCCTGATTGGGTGCAGCAATACGGCATTTTCTCCGATATTCTGGGCGGCTGCCGGCTGTGCGGTAAGCAGTGCCGGCGATAAATCCGGTCAGTAGAATCTGGAAGATTCTATTCATCTTTTTTCCCCTGTACCGCCTGAGCTGCTTTCATGATTCCCCAGCCTATTGCAGCGGCGGTAAGAACCAGTGTTTCTATTAAAAAATCTCTTACGTGTTTCATAAAAATAACCCTCCGGCTGTTTTTTAATATTATACAGATTTTAACATATAATGTATATATTATCAAGATGAGATTTGTCATATTATATCGTTATAAATGTAATCATGAGTTTATTGTAGTCTAAATATAAGTCATTATGCCTGAAATTATGTGGTACATTGATGTGTGAAAGGGTGATTGATATGTTGGCTAACTATCATACACATACAATGAGATGTCAGCATGCACAAGGTTCTGACAGAGAATATGTGGAAGAAGCTATAAAAAGCGGATTAAAGATTCTGGGATTCTCTGACCATTGTCCTTGGGTATATCCTGATGGATATGTTTCGGGCTGCCGTATGGCGTGTGACGAAGTTGATGATTATTTCTATTCGCTTTCATGTCTGAAAAAGGAATATGCAGACGATATAAAAATATACATTGGCTTCGAGTCTGAATATATTCCCGAACTTATGGAGGAGCAGGACAAGCTTCTTTCCCATTATCCCGTTGATTATATGATACTTGGCGAACATACGACAGTTAAAGAGGGTAAAGGCGTTAATCCATCATCTAAAAAAACGACTGATGAGGAAGTTCTGCGTAATTATGTTGATATTGTTATAGAGGGAATGGAAAGCGGACGATATGCATATATCGCGCATCCTGATTTGCTTCATTATGTAGGAAGCGATGAAATTTTTGATAAGCATTACAGGAGGCTGTGTGAATATCTGAAATCAAAAAATATTCCTGTGGAGATAAATTGTCTGGGAATAGGTCTGAGGCGTCACTATACCTCTGAAAAATTTCTGAAAATAGCGCAGAGCGTGGGAAATTCCGCGATTATCGGCATTGATGCTCATATGCCGAAAATGATTTCTGATAGGGAACAGATTAAAATATGCGAGAGACTTGCAGAAAAGTATTCCCTTCCGCTTGTTGATTATCTTGACGGGCTGTAAGATGGTATTAAACAGACTCTTAAAAAACTATTGACAAAGCATTCCGGATAATATATAATAGTATATATTATTTATGCGTTTTTGATTACCTTGCCGATTGTATT
>CAMWRC010000055.1 GCA_947176565.1 uncultured Ruminococcus sp. | reverse complement strand
TATTTGTACAATATACACAATAAAAATTTCTCTCCGTCCTTAAACTCCCGCTTATCTGCGAAAAACAGGCATTTTCCAGTAAAAATCGCCTGTTGATGAGTGGTCTCGTGCAGTCGTGCGGTTCTCCCTGTGTCCTCAGAGCTTTGCGGCATCAAGCCGGACTGACAGAGAGTGCATCAGAACGCGGGTTCCGGCTGAACAATCTTCCCTGACAAAAAAATTTTTATAGTGCTTGTTCTTGACGGGTTCTGACTGACGTGTTATAATAGTTCGCTCGACGGGAGGCTTGATTGTGTTTATTGCTTTCCCCGTCGGCGAAGCCCAGCTGAACACGTCAGGCAGGTTCAGTCAAGAATTGCGGAGCAACACTATAAAAAATTTTTTGGCACGGTACGGCTTGCGGTTCCCTGCAAACTCTCAAACTTTCCCCAGAGGTCGCCGTCTGCGTAAGACCCTGCGGAGCTTCTATTAATAATTTTTTGTTTCTCCCTTTGTTCCTAATAGCCAATCTACTGATACTGCATAGAAATCCGCAAGTTTTCCCAATGTTTCGATATCGGGTTCAGTTCTGCCTGTTTCATAGCTTGCTATTGTACTTTTGCTTATTTTCATTATTTCTGCAACTTGTCTTTGAGTATAACCTGCCTCATTTCTTGCTTTTGCAAGTTTTTGCGAAAATGTTTCAATATACATATATCATGCCTCCTTTAATACATTATATCATATTTCACATAAAATTTGCCTACATTTTGTGAACTTTGACGCTTGCAAAATGTAGGCAAATGTATTATAATAAGATTGTGGGAATACCACAAACTGCCGTTAATATACCAGCTAATGTTAGCGGCAGTAGCTTTTTAAAATACGGCAGACCCAGAAGCCGACAGGGCAGGAGAAAAAAATGAACTTTAGAAAACCATTAATCGCAAACGAGAAAATTATCAGCTGTCATGGTCTTAGCTTTGACTGCATATATGGCACACATACCGGTGGCGGATTCGTTGCCATTACCGATTGGGGTGTAGTTGCAGAACTTACGGTTTACAATGACATACATTACAACACCGGAAAGATATCTGAAGCTCTGGAACGTTCCAACTCACCAGACTGGCTTCCGTCTGGTAAGAAAGCTCTGAATGCTTTAGCCCGTGACCTCGCCCTTATTATTGGCGAACTTATCAGTAACATAACGGCACGCCCAAAGCCGACAGGGCAGGAGGAATAAAATGGAATTTGTTAGACAACATTCTTTATTTGTATCATTTGTTATTTCTCTTTTTGCTACTATGATTGTTGATAAATTTTTTTTTAATCGTATATTTTCAAAAGAGCATATATTTTTTCAAGACGATGAAACAGATAAACAAACTGAAAGCGAAAAGACAATCATTTCTCAGGAAGATAATGATTTAAAATAATCATAATAAATACGGCAAGCCCATAAGCCGACAGGGCAGGAGGATTAAAAATGTTTAAGTTGATTGGATTTAAAATTAAGAATGGCTACTTTACACCGCCTGAATCAAAAGACGATAAAGAAATTTACTGGAGTAATGTCGTGTTCCGCTTCCTTACAGACGAATCGCTCGGAAATTCTGTAGGAGTTGATGTATCAATATCAAAAATAAAAACGCTTTATCTTCTGAACTACTACAAGATATATTCAGCTCCTCAGCTTCCGGAAAATCAAGCAGAGCGTCAAAAGCTTGAAACTCAGCTTTTTGAATTTCTTAAAAGTTTTGTTGACAAAGAAGTTGAGCCTGTTGTTTATGCTGTAGGGTCTGGAGATTTCAAAGAAAATGCCATTGTCGGCTATACACTTACTTAACAATGGAAGTTACAACTGCAATTACTGTTATTGAGACAGAATCCAATACTACAGAAATAATTACTGAATTTGAAACTTTCCCAGTAATCGGAGAAATTGAAGTAACTGAAACAACAACTGTTTCAACTGCTGATTTATCGGCACTTGCTGAAATAGATGTTGATTTGCTTAACACTTTTCTTTATCTTGGCTGTTCATTTATACTTGTTTTCTTTTTCTTTTCTGTATGCAAAGTATTATATCGACTTCTCAATATGTTCTTTTGATAGTAAATAGAAAGGTGGTGAAATTATGTTATTTGCTTCTCTTCTTCCTATGGCTGCCGAAGCTGCTGCCGGCTGGAACAGCATTACCTCGGATATGTTGCTTGACGGTCTTAGTGAAATTAAGTCCCTTCTTCCGATTGTTGGTCCGGCTGTTGTTGGCTTTATCGGATTCCGCAAGGGCTGGGGATTCGTTAAGGGAAATATTAAAGGTGCTTGATTTTTTAAAAAAAAGGGGGGAGTTCTTAGGAATTTCTCCTTTTTTTATACTATTTGTAAAGGAGATGTATATGAAAAAGTTTATACTCGCTTTCATCAGCGTCTTAACTTCCTGTTTTTTGATGATAAATTTTACACTTTGTTGTTATGCTGCTTCTCTTGAAGAAATCGCTGAATCTTTTAAAACTCAGCTTTCAGAGTTCGGTTACACTGTTGATGAAATATATGACTTAGCCAAAGAAAAGAAATTTGCCAGTATTCCGGTTTCTGTTATGAATCTTATGTGGAAGAATACGGATTATGTCCGCGATTCTCTCGGTATTCCGAATTTAGGCGGCATATATGACTACTATCTTAATCAGAACACCCGTTATCAGCCTGTAGAAAATGTCTCTTACAATATGCAGGACTTAAGTCATCTGTTTAAGGAGTCCTACAACCGCAATGTTGTAAAAGATGATGACGGAAATATTACCGAAAGTAAGATTGATGAAATCTATCACGTTTCTGGTAAGATACACATCATTGAAACTCCTTATGATGATTCTACACCCTCAGAGAAGCTTATACAGGTTGATATTAATGCCCCTTATACTACAGTCGCTTCTTCCAAAGTTACAGAAGATGACTGCTATGGTAATGTCAGTGCATCGGTTACAGATAAACTTTCAGGACTTACGGTTTCCTATTCTTTTCCTTGCTGTATTACAAAGGTTACTATTTATACCGATTTTAACTATCGTAGCAAAATTGCCTGTAATCTTCGTTTAGATATTATCTATTATGTTAATGGTTCTCGAAAAACAGGGTGGCTTTATTATGGTCTTTCTGAAACAAATTCAATTGATTTTAATTTAAATGGTATTTATGATAACTCTACTGGTTATTCAAGTTTTTTAAATTCAACTTTTAATTACCGTTATAAAAACTCTGCAGGAGGTACTTCAAGCAGTTTTTTTAATATTGGATATTTTACAAGCTATTTTGTCTGCAATAATGAAATGATTAACAAGCAGTTTACGCAGACTTTCTTTGGCACAGAATACGGACTTCCTCCGGCTTTTAATATTGACAATAAATTTTCCGCAAATACTGTTATTAATAACAATAATTTTGACTTTGATGTTGCTATTGATTCAGCTGTCAATAAGATACTTAACAGCTATCGCGATTTTTACAGCAACCAGCCTGCACCGGGCGATTCCATGACCGAAATAAACAATAATTCATACAATTACATCACTATTACTAAGGACAAAGAGCCTGATGATTCAGGCGGTGGCGGTTCTTCGTCTGATGATACCGGAATCAGTAACAGTATACTTACTAATATCCTGAACGCTATTACCAATATTAAAAATGGTTTTATTGAGGGTATTGAATATCTTTTCAAGCCCTCAGACAATCTGTTTATCGAGCTTCAGGAAGTAATTGAAACCAAATTTGATTTTGTACATCAGATAATTGAACTTGGTAACATTGTTATTACAGCTGATTTTTCTGATTCTCCACCAGATAACACTATTACCATTTACGGAAAAGAGATAAATTTTGTTGACTGGTCTTTATACGATACTTACAAGCCTGTTATAGACGGAATTATTATTGTAGTTTCGTATTATTTCTATGTTCAGAAACTGATTAAACGTATTCCCGGAATTATAGGAGGATTCAATTCATGATAACTGATATGATTTTAAATATTCTGTTTTATTTGCCGCTTATGCTTGTAAAAGCACTGCCGAAGATTAATTTTTCTCTTCCTGATAATGTTTTTGATGGAATTGATACATTTCTTTCCAATGTCGGCTACATTCTTCCGATAAATGCTTTGATGCCGATACTTGTTTCATCTCTTGCAATCTCTGTTTTTAAAATTTCATGGGCATTGATTATCAGAATCAAGTCATTTATACCGACAATGGGGGCTTAATATGTGGAACTTACTTTTTAAACTTGCTTTTATTACTGCCTGTGCAGTCTCTCCTTTTGTTTTTACTACTGTTTGTTTCTGCCTGTACTATCGAAAAAAGGGTGTTAAACGAATTAAAGATGAACGTCAGAAATTTAAAGAACATGGAATATTAAGAAGATTATTTATTGATTTTCCTAAACAGTTCGCCTACGACTTTATGACTATCGACCCGAACACGTTTCAAGAATACGGAATGCACCTTTTATGCGGGGAACAGGGGAGCGGCAAGACCACTTTAATGGCTTATCTTGTACGCAAATACAAAACAATTTATCCTCGTCTTAAAGTTCGTAGTAACTTCTCGTGTACTATGCAGGACTACGATCTGACGAGCTGGGAGGAACTTACACTTGATACAAACGGAATTTATGGTGAGCTTGATTGTATTGACGAGATTCATAACTGGTTCAGCAGCAACCAGAGCAAGAATTTTCCGCCTGATATGCTCACCGTCATCACCCAGCAGAGAAAAGTCAGACGCTGCATTCTTGCAACAAGCCAAGTTTTTACAAGAGTTGCAAAGCCTATTAGAGAAAATACATACCTGATGTACTATCCTTTTACTATCTTCGGCTGTCTGACCTTTGTTAGAGTTTACAAGCCGATACTTGATGAACAGGGGAATCTTAAAGAACGTAAGCTTAGAAAATTCTTCTTCTTCGTTCATGATAACGAAATTCGTTCCATGTTCGACAGTTACAAGACTATATGCAGCCTTACTAAATCAGGATTCAAGGAATCGTCTGAACAGCTCAATAATTTAATGACAGTTATTGAAAATTCAGAATCCAAGAAGTAGTTCGCAAAGGGGTTCCCTTTGGGAACCCCTGCGAACACTTGGACAGAATTTCAATTCTGCATTCAATTCGTCAATATGCATAATAAACGGCATTAAAAATATTTTGTTTCTTATTTTTACACACATAATTTTCACAGATTTTTTTCAGCACACTAAATGCACTTGTGCAATTCTTTACGCGCGCGCGCCATACTCCGTCCGGCGCGATAAATAGCCGGTTTCCCCACGCCGGTTTGACGGATTCAAAATTACCTATGATATGGCTATAGGTAATTTTTAGTGTCATTTTTGATATATTGTTAAAGAAAATGACGAAAATAAAAATATTTGAAAATATGTAAATTATACATATATATTAAATTAATTATAGCTGGAGTTGATTTTTTATGAAGAAAAAAGAAAGACGTCATTATACTTTTGCTGTACAGCGCAGTTACAGCTATGAAACACACGACAAGGACGGAAACGTCACAAGCAGCATTACTGAATCTGAATGGCGTGAAAAGGTTGTCAATGAAATTCATGACATCTTTTTTAATGAGGAACTTCGCAGTATTTTCTATATTTTCCATGACAGCGATATTATTGAGGGCGAGGGACTTCCGAAAGGTCTGCACGTTCATATGGTAGCTTATTTTAAGGATAATCATACACACACCGCAGCAGTCAAGATATTTCTTGCAAGTTCTTTAAAGAACTGTGAGCCTTGTAAAAGCTATCATGATGCCTGCCGTTATCTGATTCATGTGTCCGAAAGTGCGCTGAACGAGCAGAAAACACTTTATGATGCTTTAGAGGTTCACGGTTGGAAGTACGACGAGGACGGAATGGAAGTTCCGATAACTCTTGAAGATTTCAAAAAAGCCATGGTTAACAGGGGAACGCGCAAGGACAAGAAAGACCAGAAGAAAGTCAAGGACTTTTATGCAACTCAGATTATGCATGGGTATATGATGCCGCTTGATGTCAGTGAAATCTATGAATCTGATAATGAGAATGTCGGATTCGGTGCATCAGACTTTCTTGTTGATTATCCTATGTATGAGCGTGCCCTTGCGTTCTGGCTTATGTCTGTCAAGCGGTTCTATGAAAAAAATCCCTGTTCACGTACTCTAATATATATCGAGGGTTCAAGCGGAACGGGAAAGACACAGTTATGTGATGCACTTGCATCTGAATTTGCAGATTGCCACGGCATTCACAATGTTTCTGCCAAAGGTGCAGGAAAAACTTTTGACTTTGCCGGAAATTATCAGGGTGAACGTGTTTCATTATTTGGCGAAGCTTCTGCGGCGTTCAGTGCTAAAGAGTTCTGCAATATATTTGAGCCGGGCAGATGTGTCTTTGTAAACTCCCGAAACAATGACAAGCCATATTTCGCGAATTATGTCATTTTTGCTTCCGCTGTAACGCTTGAAGATTTCATCTATAGTATGTGGATAAAGTATGCCGAGGAAAATTCTCAGCTTAGTCAGGACGTTCGGAAAGCTCTTAAAAAGTCAAGCTGTTCCGAAAAAGACTGGTATGAAGCATACAAGAAGTGTCCAAACCTCATAAGTGACGATATGTTCTGGCAGATTCGCCGACGAATCCCTATCAAGGTCAGTCTGATTGACGGATATGCACATATCAGTTATCTTTGTTATGACTGCTACACAGATGATTCATTTCTTTTCAGTTCCGGTAAATATCCATACAAAATATCTTCTGCAGTTCCATACAATGTCAGCAATAAGAACCGTAAAACCGTTGAAAAACAGATAAAGAATCTTGTAAAGGCTATTATTGAAGCTATTGACAGTTACTACAAATACAATGGTTTCACACACCCTGACGAATACAGACAGCCGTTTTCAGAGAGGTGACTATATGACACAAAAAGAAATGATGATTTTATGCAGCTACATATACAACAACCGCGTTCAGCTGGAACATGAAGTTCATCAGCTTCAGAACAACATCAGATTCCGCAGAATTGACGTTGCCGACTGCGTGGAACTTATTTGCGCGTTGCAGCGTCTTGATACGTTTATTGAAGTTACTAATAATATTATGGATTTGCTAAAGTTGGGAGGTGACTAAACACCTGAACCAAGGCACTACAGTAACCGGCAGTGCCTTGGTATATGTTGAAAACTCTACATAATTGCACCAAAGTTACA
>CAMWRC010000054.1 GCA_947176565.1 uncultured Ruminococcus sp. | reverse complement strand
GTTCTGAAAGCAGTTTTACAGTGACTTCCGCCTGCTGTTCGCGTTCCGGAGATGAAATATCCTGAACGTTCAGGATAATGTCAGCCGCCGCGGCTTCTTCAAGGGTAGATTTGAAAGCTTCAACAAGATTATGAGGAAGTCGGCGTATCAATCCTACCGTATCAATAAGCATTACACTTCTGCCGTCGGGAAGTTCGATTGAACGAGAAGTTATATCAAGAGTTGCAAAAAGCTTGTTTTCTGCAAGAACTCCGGCATCTGTAAGAGCATTCATAAGCGTCGATTTTCCGACGTTTGTATATCCGACTATAGCGGCGCACAATATGCCGTCCTTTTTTCTGCGTGAACGTGAAAAATCACGGTGTTTTTTGAGTTCCCCGAGTTCATTTTCGAGATATGAAATTCTTTTCCGTATATGGCGTTTATCAGTTTCGAGTTTGGTTTCGCCCGGACCTCTTGTGCCGATTCCACCGCCGAGACGGGATAATGATGTTCCCATGCCGGTAAGCCGCGGAAGTCTGTATTTCTGCTGTGCAAGTTCTACCTGAAGTTTTCCCTCTTTGGTTCTTGCTCTCTGTGCGAAAATATCAAGTATAAGCGTAGTGCGGTCAATAACACGTACTTTGAGAATATCCTCGATATTGCGTACCTGAACTCCGGTAAGTTCGTGGTCGAATATTACAATTTCCGCGCCGAGAACATCAAGCTGTTCCATGATTTCTTCAAGTCTGCCTGTTCCCATACAGGTTGCCGCATCATATGAAGATTTGCGCTGGATTACTTCTCCGACGATTTCAGCACCGGCGGATTCGGCAAGTTCCGAAAGCTCTGCAATAGATACCTCGGCATCAAATTCTCCGGTATCAACACAGGCAAGCACAGCTTTTACCGGCTGTTCAGCTGTTTGTATTTCGTACATAATATCACTCATTTCCACTGTCTACAGTCAGATGCGGCGTTCCGTTTTCATCATACACGTAGATGTCAGTATGTTTTTCGCCGTCAACAGATATAACATATGTTTCGGTTTTTCGTATTGTATGAAGCACGTCGCCGTCCCATTGATAATATATATATCGTTCTATCATAGTATCGCTCATATCCTGAGTAAGCATCATATTATCCGAAACTGTCATTATCTGTCCGATATCGGAAAGATATTTATTCTTCTGAAAATCATTGCTTTCAGGGAGATAGCAGTAATATTCGCCGTAATTTCTCTCATTTTCAAAAGGAATAAAAATATCCTTGAATCCGTCACAGTTGAAATCCTCAATGATGATATAATCTGCATTCGGATTGTAATTACATTCAACAGCCCTGATAAACTGGTTGTTGATATAAAGCTCCACAGATGTGCCGTTTAGTGAGTAGCTGAACGCTACTGATTCAGCTGAAACTGTTCCGGAATCTGCGTTTACCATTTCAACTTCCGGATATGCAACTGATGAGAAAATTGTAAAATTTTCGGTTTTTATATATTCAGAGGGATTTTTTTCCTGTCCGCAGCCTGTAATCACAGAGGCAGTACATATAAGACTTAGAATCAAAAAAAATTTCTTCATTTATTCCTCGCCGGCACTTTCAGCAAGCCTTTTTATTTCAGCGGGAGTGAAAACATATTTTTTTCCGCAGAAATGGCATGAAACTTCGGTATTCTTTTCTTCTATGGCAATTGAATCAAGTTCTTGTCTGCCTATGCTTATCAGAACTTTTTCCGTTCGCTGACGGCTGCAATCGCATTTGTATTCTGGTGAGGATTTATCAAGCTCATTCGGTTCAAGACCTGCAAGCAGCATATCAGCTATTTCTTCCGGAGTCACACCGTCGGCAAGAAGCGCGGAAACCGGACGCATTGCCGCGATATTTTCTTCAATCTGGTCGATACATTTTTCGTCCGCGAAAGGGAGAAGCTGAACAAGGAATCCGCCGGCTGATTTCACAGAAAGGTCAGTATCCACGAGAACTCCGAGCGCACAGACAGTCGGTATCTGTTCGCTTGTGGCATAGTAGCTGGCGACATCTTCAGCGATTTCTCCTGAAACGAGCGGAATAACACCGACATACGGTTCGCGCATACCTAAATCCTTAATAACGGAAAGCGTTCCGTTTTTTCCTACTGCTCCGGAAACGTCAAGCTTTCCCGAACTGTTAAGAGGAATTTCAACAACTGGATTTGAAACACAGCTTTTTACATTTCCCATAGAATCCGAAACCGCAACAAGCTGACCTGTCTGACCGTCCGAATCTATCCGAAGTGTTATGCTGTTTTCATCGCCTTTGAGCATATATCCCATAAGCGAAGCCGCTATAGCAAGTCTGCCGAGGGCGGCAGTAACTACAGCTGAAGTTTTATGAATTTTTTCGATTTCCGAAACAATGTCGCCGGCATCTATAACAGCCGCAAAAGCTGAACCGTCAGCGGAAATCGCTCTGTATAAATTACCCATATATTATCCTTTCATAATCTGACCGCTTTTCACGCATCGTGCGGCATATACTATGCGCTGTGAATCCGGAGCAGGCGGCACAAATGTATCATCGCCGTATTTCCCAAGAATTTCAAAGCCTGAACGTGTCAGAATATTTTCAATATCTTTCTCACTGTATGCCTTTTCAGAAAATCTGTCCGATGTCCGTGAATAGAGTCCGTTTTCTTCAAGCTCAAAAAATTCGAGATTCATTTTTACTTCGTCTGTTTCGGGAACGAGAGTATTTTCCCATATGCAATACAGATTATCTGTTTCATAGGTGAATGTATTATTCGCCAGTATATGCCGATGCTTATAAAGAGTGTTCACATCAAATATAAACAGTGCGTCCGGTTCAGAAAAAAGTGCCACATTGCGGAAAACCTTTTCCACATCACTGAGACTGCCAAGATGATTGATACTGTCAAGAGCGCACACAGTAATATCCACAGAGCCGAACATATCAAGTTTCCGCATATCCTGACACAGATATTGAATATCAAGACCGCTGTCGAATTTTTTATCGAGTGCGATTCCAAGCATTTCCTCTGAATTGTCAACGCCGATTACATCATATCCGATGCCGGCAAAAAATTCGGATATACTTCCCGTACCACAAGCAAGGTCAAGAAGAATATTTCCGCTTGTTTTCCTGAATTTTTTTATGATACTGCTGAAATATTCCCCTCGTCTGCGGTAGTCTATATTGGAAGTAAGTTCATCGTAATATCTTGCAAAAATACTGTAACCTGACATATTTTACCTCAGTGTCCATTCGATTTCTATTTCCTGTGAGCCGACTACTTCATAAACATCGTTGAATATAAGTATTTCCCGTCTGACGATAGTTTCCTCACCGTCGGGATATTCGCAGTAATCGACATATACATTCCACAATTCGCTTTCTGAATCATTGATGCGGAACTGTATCTTACGGCTTACAGGAACAAGTTTTCCGTCCTCATTCCAGCTGTATATTTTTGTATCGTATTCATAATCATTCTTAGTTATGGTGAAAATAATGGTATGATTTTCCTCATCGGTTTCTGCGTATCCGGTTATATCTGATATTTCTTCCCACTCGTCAAACGTACCGGTCTCCGGATTATAGTGTCTGAAAATGCCGTAAGTATTGATTTCAGTTATTTCCTGCGGTATAAAAATATCTGGATTTCCGTCAAAATCGAAGTCATTGATTACTATACGCGTCTGTGGTTCAGTGTTTCCTTCTGTGTAGGCGTTCAGCATATCGGATGTATCAATTTCAATAGTCTGTATCACGATATTTTCACGTATTATCTCTATTCCGTTTTCGACAACGCAGCAGGTGATGTCATCATTTGAAACTATAGCCGGATTATCTGATTGTTCTGTGGTTGCAGCTGCTGTAGTTGTTGTAATATTCGCTGTAGTAGTGCATGTTGATTCTGTAGTTCTTGCACTGATAGAATTTGTTGTTGATGTCCGGACAGATGCAGTTGTCTGCGGCACTGATGCTGACGGAATATTTGGTGCAGCGGTCTGTTTTGGTACAGGTACAACATTTCTGTCAGGAGCAGCGGTATGTACTGCCGCAGTTGAATAAACTCCCGTCCGCTTTACGAGATTTGCAGAGCCGGTTCTTTTTGCAGTTGTAACAGCCGGAACGGCAACAGATTTGGTTTCAGCGGCACTGTTCGTGCTGGCGTGATGATTATAACTGGGATTTTCAATTATACTGTCATTACGTGCATCGATTTCAACCGGTCTCATACCGCCGTTCACTTCAACGGAATCAATATGTCCGCAGCCGCTGAGAACAGCAATGCAAAGAGCAAGGATAATAGCAGTTTTTTTCATATTCATACACCTCATGATTTTGTCGCGGTAAATGAGAACTTATTCTCAGCAAAACAGGCGACCTCAGCCGCCTGTTGCTGTCATAGGTAGTGACATACCCTAATTATTTTCTTTGAGCTTACAGCATTTTTTATATTTTTTGCCGCTTCCGCATGGACACGGGGCATTGTCGCCGATTTTTGATGACACAGCCTGTTCCGAGAAACTTCCGTCACCTGCGCCGGCATTAGGAGCGTCCGGTTTTGCGACCTGTTCTCTTTCCGGAGCTTCATTCTGACGAAGCTTTACAGTAAGGAGCGCACGTACAGTTTCTTCGCGTATGGATTCAACCATAGCATCGAACATTTCAAATCCTTCGTATCTGTACTCAATAACGGGATTTTTCTGACCGTATGAGCGCAGACCGATACCTTTTTTAAGTTCTTCCATATCGTCTATATGTGACATCCACTTTGTATCAACGACTTTGAGCAGGATAACACGTTCAACTTCGCGGATAATCTCACTGCCGTACTGATCCTCTTTTGCCTGATAGATTTCACTGCATTTTTCATTAAGTGCGGAAATTATTTCTTCGCGGGAAACTGATTTAAGCTCGTCCTCTGTAAATTCGAGGTCTTCCTCACCTATAAGCCAGCCGAGGAAATATTCTTTAAGACCGATGATATTCCAGTTTTCGCGCTCATCTTCATCAGCAAGATAAGTATTTACAGTAGCGGTAATAAGTTCCTCCATCATCTTGAGAATATCCTTATGGAGGTCTTCGCCGTCGAGAACCTGTGAACGCTGATTGTAGATAATCTCACGCTGTGTATTCATAACATCGTCGTAGTTGAGAACGTTCTTTCTGATACTGAAATTACGTCCCTCGACTTTTTTCTGTGATGATTCGATAATACGTGAAAGTGCGCGTGATTCAATAGGCATATTTTCATCAACATTGAGCATTCTCATTACGTTTTCAAGGCGGTCGCCTGCAAATATACGCATAAGGTCATCTTCAACGGAGAGGAAGAAGCAGCTTTCGCCCTCGTCTCCCTGACGACCTGAACGTCCGCGGAGCTGATTGTCAATACGGCGTGATTCATGGCGTTCAGTACCGAGGATATAAAGACCTCCGACTTCACGAACCTGTGCGGCTTTTTCCTTTACCTCGGCATTATATTTATTATAAAGCTCCTGATAAAGCTTACGCGCGCTGAGAATTTCCTCATTGTCCGTATCAGCAAATCCGATTGCCTCGGAGATTATATCTTCTGGGATTTCACGTTTTCTGAGTTCGGCGCGTGCAAGAAATTCAGCGTTTCCGCCGAGCATAATATCAGTACCACGTCCAGCCATATTTGTTGCGATAGTAACCGCACCGAATTTTCCAGCCTGAGCAACTATTTCAGCTTCTTTTGCGTGATGCTTGGCATTGAGAACCTCATGCTTTACGCCCTTGCGTTTGAGCATAGCGGAAAGAAGCTCGGATTTTTCGATTGAAACAGTACCTACGAGGATAGGCTGTCCTTTATCATGACATTCGATGATTTTATCAATGATAGCCGAATATTTTCCCTTTTCGGAGCTGTAAACCTGGTCGTTATGGTCAATACGTATAACGGGCTTGTTTGTAGGAATAGCAATTACATCAAGTTTGTAGATTTCCTTAAATTCGTCCTCTTCGGTCATTGCAGTACCGGTCATTCCGGAGAGTTTGTTATAAAGACGGAAGAAATTCTGGAATGTAATGGTAGCAAGAGTTTTGGATTCACTCTTAATTTTAACGCCCTCTTTTGCTTCAATAGCCTGATGCAGACCGTCATTGAATCGTCTGCCCAGCATCAGACGTCCTGTGAACTCGTCAACGATAACGATTTCTCCGTCCTGAACAACATAATCTATTTCATTTTTCATAACGCCGTTAGCCTTTATCGCCTGATTGATATGATGCAGAAGCGTTATATTTTCGGGGTCCATAAGATTTTCAACACGGAAAGCCTCCTCGGCTTTTTTTACGCCGCGCTGTGTGATTGTAGCGGTTTTGGCTTTTTCGTCAATGATATAGTCTGCAGTTTCGTTTATTGAATCCTGGTCAGCCTTGTCATCTATTTCAACAACAGTCGTAGGTGTAAGCATTTTTGCGAATCTGTCGGCAATAGAGTAAAGGTCAGTTGATTTATCGCCCTTGCCTGATATAATAAGAGGAGTACGGGCTTCATCAATAAGAATGGAATCGACCTCATCGACGATAGCAAAATTAGGTTCGCGCTGAACGCGCTGTTCCTTGTGGGTTACCATATTGTCACGGAGATAGTCAAATCCGAGTTCGTTATTTGTTCCGTATGTAACATCGCAGTTATAGGCGGCGCGCCGCTGGTCATTGTTGAGACCGTGGAGAATACATCCTACAGTAAGACCGAGCCAGCGGAGTACTTTTCCCATTTCTTCGGCCTGAGTTTTGGCAAGGTAGTCGTTTACGGTAACAACGTGTACACCTTTTCCTGAAAGTGCATTGAGATAGGACGCAACGCAGGCAACGAGAGTTTTACCTTCACCGGTTTTCATTTCAGCGATACGTCCCTGATGAAGAACGATAGCACCTATTATCTGAACCGGATAGGGTTTCTTTTCAAGAACACGCCATGCACCTTCACGGACAGTTGCAAGGGCTTCGGGGAGAATATCATCAAGAGTCTCACCGCTTTCAAGTCTGTCCTTAAATTCCTGCGTTTTTGCTTTAAGGTCTGCATCTGAAAGATTTCCATATTCTTCCTCAAGTGCGAGAACTTTATTTTTTATAGGTTCAATTCGCTTAAGCTCTCTGTTGGAATAAGCGTTTGCGCCGAATATATTTTTAAACAGTCCCATTTGTCTGATTACCGCCTTTACGTAATATAGTTATACATATTTTATATTGTACTACAAAAACAGAAGTTTGTCAAGTACGAAAAAATGTAAATTTATAATTTGTTCTGATATAGGATTTATAC
>CAMWRC010000053.1 GCA_947176565.1 uncultured Ruminococcus sp. | reverse complement strand
AATATATCCCGTCCGAACCTGTTATGAGAGATGATTTAAAAATCATTTCTTGAAAGGAGGTTTTTTCATTGTCCGTAAGAAATACAGATGCAAGGAGGCGTGAATTCTGCTGTTATTACATTATGTCCGGAAATCCGGAAGAAGCCGCTGTCCGCGCAGGATATACAAAGGAAACTGCTTTGAGTACAGCTGCAAAACTTCTCAAAAATCCGCAGAACCGTAAGATGATAGCCGAACTCAGAAACGTTTTTTCAGACTCTTCACCAGTAAAAGCTGGTCTGAAACGTCTCGCTTTCGGAAGCTGCAAAGATGCTGTAATACTTGCTTTTGCGGAGGGTCTTCCGCCGTCACACGTAATCGAGAAACTTGACCTTTTCAATGTTTCAGAAATAAAACGCGATAAAAACGGCGGTGTGGAAATAAAACTCTGCGACCGTCTGAAAGCACTCGAAAAACTGTATGAAATCGAAAATTCATGCAGCAGCAGGGATATGGCGGCAGACCTTATAAACGCGCTGACAGCATCTTCACCATCGGAGGTGGACAGCAGTGAAAATTAAGCAGTTCTCCCCGAAACAGAAGCTCACTATAAACTGGTGGTGCAATCCTGAATACAGCAGCTATGACGCTATAATCTGCGATGGTGCTGTCAGAAGCGGTAAAACTATGTCTATGTCGCTCGGCTTCGTAATGTGGGCAGAAAGCTGCTTCGATGACGGAATATTTGCAATATGCGGAAAAACTGTTACTTCTTTAAAACGCAATGTCATCGACCCGCTTCTCGGAATGCTCAGGGGAATCGGTATGACCTGTATCGAAAAAATAAGTCGCAATTATGTTGATGTAACTTTCAATAAACATAAAAACCGGTTTTATTATTTCGGCGGCAGAGATGAAAGTTCTGCATCTCTTATACAGGGTATGACTCTTTCCGGAATTTTTCTCGATGAAGTCGCTCTTATGCCACGCTCATTCGTGGAACAGGCTCTCGCAAGATGTTCGGTAAACGGCTCGAAAATGTGGTTCAACTGCAATCCCGACAACCCCTCCCATTGGTTCTATAAAGAATGGATTAAAAAGACGGAAAGCAAAAACGCTCTTTATGTTCATTTTACTATGGACGATAACCCGTCTTTGTCGGAAAAGGTGAAGAACCGCTATAAACGACTGTATTCCGGAGCATTCTATGACCGTTTCGTTCTCGGAAAATGGACCGCAGCAGAGGGCATTGTGTATCCGATGTTCGACAGCAGCAGGCATATTTTCAGCAGCGAACTAGATTGCAGCAGCTACATAATATCCTGTGACTACGGAACAGTAAATCCTACATCTATGGGATTGTGGGGATTAAACGGCGGAATATGGTACAGACTCAAAGAATATTATTATGATTCCAGAAAAAACGGACTTCCTCGAACTGATGAGGAACATTATAAAGAACTCGAAAAACTCGCCGGAAACTATAATATCAGCAAAGTAATTATAGACCCGTCAGCGGCAAGTTTTATCGAGTGTATACGCCGTCACGGAAAATTTCACGCAGTAAAGGCGGACAACGATGTCGTAACCGGAATAAGACGTGTTGGCAATGCTCTGAAAGACGGAAAACTTATGTTTCATGAAAACTGCAAGGATATTCTGAGAGAATTCAGTCTTTACCGCTGGTCGGATAAATCAGGAAATGACGCTCCTGTAAAGGAAAATGACCATGCTATGGACGATATGCGTTATTTTGTGTCGGACACAATGAAAGAAACCGGAAACGAATTTTTTGCAATTTCAATAGCGAGGTGATGAAAATGAAGTTATTCCAGAAACGAAAACTCAGAGCAGAACCGGAACTTCTGCAAACCGAAAGAACCGCACAGCCACTTATTACACTGCCGGACAATACCTGCCCCTTTGAAAAGGAACTTTTTGACAGGCTGCGTTATGCTGTTCCGGTGATTGATGCTGCTGTCACAAAAATAATACGCCTTACGGGTGGATTCCGGCTTATAAGTAATGACGAAAAATATCAGGAAAATCTTGACAGATTCTGCAATACAGTTCCCACTGGTATTTGCGGAATGTCAATCCAGACATTTGCTGATAATTTTCTTGACAGTCTTATCACTTACGGAAGCGCTGCCGGAGAAATAGTCATTGATGAGAGCGAAAAGCAGATAGCCGGTCTATGGAACGGCGATACGTCAGCTATCAGAATACGGGCAGGTACTTCTCCTTTCGACAGGCGTTATTCCGTGAAATGCAGCAACGGAACATATAAGGATATAAGACACCCCGAAAGAATTTTATATGCGGAACTTACAGGCGGAAAATCACTTCTTCGCGGTCTGCCGGCAGTAAGTAGCATACTGCTGCGTATATATCAGTGTATCGGTCAGAATTTCGACAGAGCAGGAAATATTCGCTACGCCGTAACATATAAACCGTCCAGCGGAAACGGTGATTTCGCATACAGCCGCGAACGCGCCGTTCAGATAGCTAAAGAATGGGCTGACGGCATGAACAGTGCAAAATATGGTCAGGTAAAAGATTTCATAGCTGTGGGAGATGTCGATATAAAAGTTATCGGCGCAGAAAATCAGCTATTTGATACGGAAATACCTGTACGCCAGCTCATGGAACAGATAATAGCTAAGCTCTCTATACCACCGTTCCTGCTCGGACTGACATGGAGTTCTACAGAGCGTATGTCATCACAGCAGGTTGATATACTTACCACGGAACTTGAATATTACCGGCGTATTATGACTCCGGTACTGAATACAATCGGAACAGCGTATCTTTATTCCGCCGGCACTGACTGTGGCTGCCGGACAGAATGGGATAATATCAATTTGCAGGACGAATCCGTACTTGCAGAAACCCGTCTTAATAATGCAAAAGCAGAGGAAATTGAAATAAGAAACAGGAAAAATGGAGGAAATAACAATGTATAATGATGTAAAACTTGAAAAGGGAATGTATAATCTCAGCGGAAAAAATTTCACAGCTGCTCTTGAGGAACTCGACCCCTCAGCAGCGTATATCGGAACAGACCTTGAATCTCTTGACGCTTTTGAAAGACAGCTCAAGAGATATAATATCAGAGTAAGCGGAGAAAACTGCGACTGCGTTGAAAAGTTTTTCAATTCAACTGAATCAGCAGTTCTCTTTCCGGAATACGTAAAGAGATGTATTGCCAAAGGATTCGACGGTACTGTGCTTAATTCTGTAACGGCTGTAAGAACAGTATGCGAAAGCGGTCAGTATCTCGGCTGTGTAATGGACGATTCCGCAGAATATACATCAACATTGCAGAGTACACTTCTTCCGGCAGCTACTGTCAGAGAAGGTACTACGGCAGTTGTGCTTGAAAAGTTCGGCAGACTTATAAACGCTTCATATGAAGCTGTAAGAAAACAGCGTCTTGATGTTTTCGGCGTAATGCTCAGAAGTATCGGCGTAAAACTTGCTGTAGCTGTAGTCAAAAAGGCAGTTTCAGTTCTTTCAGCAAATGCCGAACAGATTAACGTATCATCACTGACATATGCAAGTCTTGCTGAACTTTATGGTCTCTTTGACTGCTTCGATATGACTACCGTTGTCGTAAATCCGAAAACAGCTTCAAAAATAGCCGCTATGGAACAGATGAGCGATACTAAAATTTCAGCAGATGGAAAAATGTTGCTTCCCTTCGGCTCTGAACTTGTAAAAACTTCCGCTGTCGGCGAAAATACTATAATCGGTATCGACAGGAATTTCGCACTTGAATTTATTACAAGTTCCGGTCTCGTGCTTGAAACTGATAAGCTTATCGACAGACAGCTCGACCAGATAACAGTATCTATCACCTGCGGATTCCGTAAGATAACACCAAAGGCAGTAAACAAAATAGTAATTGCGTAAATATAATAAAATCTCTTATCCGCGTTCACAGAATAATTTTTGTATCCTGTGAACGCAGGTTTATATTATATCAGAAAAGGTGATGTTTATGGAAAAAGAAATACTCGAAAAAATAAATAAATTCACAAGACGTGAATTTTCAGAGAACGAACTCTATACATTCAGCGTCATACTGTGCGATAATGAAATAGACAGGGACGGCGAGCGATTTTCTGAAAGCGCACTTGAAACTCTGCAAAAGCTTTTTATCGGCAGAACTGGAATTTTTGACCATGATGCCAGCACATCAAATCAGACAGCAAGAATATATGATACGGAAATAGTCAAAGATGAAAGCCGGAGTACAAAAAACAATGAACCATATCAATATCTTAAGGGCTATGCATATATGATAAGAACAGATAATAATAAAAATCTTATTGCAGAAATAGACGGCGGAATCAAAAAAGAAGTAAGCATATCATGTACCGCAAGCCGCAGAATATGCAGTATATGCGGCAGAGACAGAACAAAAACCAGCTGCGGTCATGTAAATGGAAAAAGCTACAGCAATCGTATCTGTCATACGGTTCTCGACGGAATAACCGATGCTTACGAATGGAGCTTCGTTGCAGTACCTGCACAGGTGAACGCCGGTGTAACAAAAAAATTCATATGCAATACTGATGAAAAATCAGCATCAGAATCGGAAAAACAATCCGAAAACAGCCTTTGCCGTGAGATAATCAGGGAAGCTTTTATAAGAGATGGTATTCAGGGAGCAGAAGATGTCTCTAAAAAAATGAAAAATATGAATGAATCCGAACTCTCAATTCTTAAACGTTCATATGAACGGATAAAAGGCAGAGGAATAACCGTTCAGCTCATGCCAGAAACTGAAAATACATCTTCGGCATCACAATATAAAATATAAATACAGGAGATACAGAAATGGAAGATGATAAAATAAAAACACTTCTCGTGCTTTTTACTCATGAAGAATACAGCGACATCATGGACGAATTTATAAATCTTGCGAAAAAAGAAATTATTGATATTCTCAGACCAGATGCTGATTCTACGGACGACCGCCTGAATTTTCTGTGCGCAGCAATCGCGAATTACCGCTATCAGCAGGCATTATCTGTATGCGACAGAAGCGAATATACTTACGCCGGAAAAATGATAAATCCATCTTCGGAAACCATTGTAAATTTCGCCGAAAATCTTGTACGTGACTATTACCAGCTGTGCCGTGACCTGATAAAACCGCAGAATTTCATGTTTATGGGTATAGGCAGGGAGCTGACAGAAAATGAATGATATAATTACAAATATCAGTGCGATACTGAAAGAAAGCGGAAATCAGGAAGTTTACACCGTCTAT
The DNA here is from genome assembly GCA_947176565.1 of uncultured Ruminococcus sp. Classification (GTDB taxonomy): domain Bacteria; phylum Bacillota; class Clostridia; order Oscillospirales; family Ruminococcaceae; genus Ruminococcus. Next base: position 2,025 of record CAMWRC010000053.1, on the reverse strand, counting down.
GATGCACAGTCGGTTCGGGATAAGGGAAAATATTTTACGGTTGTGGGAATCAAAAGCTTTAAGCCGCATATTCCGCTATACACTGATACAATGATGTATATATTCGTTGATGCAGAAGCGGAAATAACTGTAATTTCCCCGAAAGGAAGCACAGAGGAGCAGCTTTATGATTATTACATAGCAAATATTGAAATGCCGCTGTCAAAGATTCTGGGAATAAACAGCAGTATACAGAGCATTGATTACGGAACAGACCATACAACAGGAAGATTAAAGCTTACAATAATTCTCAGAACAGAAGCAGTTCAAAAGTTTCCGCTGGAAGGAGAGTCAGGAGAATATGGCAGCACTTACAATACGTAAACCGGAAATTGTTATGTTAAATATGACCAAGATTTACTGTGAAAGCTGTAAAATAACCGGTGTGACCACATACTATGAAGAAGCAACAGCAAGTGATTATCCATATATGACACATAAATGCAAAAAAGCAGCAAGAGTAACATTTACGGGCAGAATATATGATGAAGAAAAACCAATGCGCGGCGCAATGAATATAGCTAACAACAACGGTTATCAAATAAATCAGATAATTTATCGAGGAATTAAGTTTGAAAATTGTGTGATAGTGGGATTTAAAATCGAGGACAACGGCATAAACTACGTTACAGCAAGTGTAACTGTTGCCGTGCCGAATATAATAAAATTCGCTTAATGGAGTAATATATATGACGGATTGCAGAGTGAGAATAACACATACGGACGGTACAGAGGAAGAATTATTATCTGTACTCAGCTTTATATTCACAAAAGATGTCTATACGCCCTACACACAGCTTACTCTTACATATGTCGATTGGAAAGACAACATACCAGAGGATATTCTGGAAGTCAAGCTTGTAATGTGGAGTACCATAATTCATCATGGACCAATAGACAGCTATAAGGTAGTGACCGAGCATGGCAGAAAAAAAGGAATAATAACATCACGAGGATTTACAGCTGCACTTATAGAAAATCAGATAGAACCGAAAATGTATATAGATATAAGTCTGAACAGACTTTTTGATGAATATGTAATGCTTCCGTACATTCAGCATGAGAACAATTCAGAAACTGATTATATATATGTGAAAAAAAATACTCCGATATGGGACGCGGCAGTTGCTCTCGCATATAAGCGGACAGGAAAATATCCGTACATACGCGATGCAAATACAGTAATGATGAATATGCCGGAAGATACAGTAAAAAAATCATATACAGATGATTTGGTAATAACATACGGCACTGAAATTATGCCGCGTCATCTTATAAGCCATTATCACATGGCGGATTTAGACGGAACATACGGCAAATATGATTATGAGGAGCAGGAAGCTGTTGACAGACGTATAGTCCGTCACAGATACTTTGAACTTGACAGACGTTTTCTCAATGACCCGATGAAAGCCTGCGAATTTCGCACAGCCTATGCAAAAAGAGGATTCAAACGGCGTTTTTTCAGATACGGCGGATATAAATTTGAGGATTTAAATGATATAGTTACATATAATGATATAGTTGAGGAACATATAAAGGCATTAAAGATAGTCGGCAATACAAAAGGCGTATTTACGGAAATCAGCATATATGAAGATGACGGTTTCTCGCAGTAATCAATAATCGAAAAACATCAAAATCAGATTTTTGTCAAACTGACTTCCGTGACACTAAAATGCTCCGTAGAATAAAATATACTATGGAGTGATTTAAATGATAAAACAACTCAGCGAATTAAAAGAGAATGAAACCGCAATAATAGAATCAGCAGACTTATCAAAATCATCTGATTCCGGCGCATTTCTCAGAGAAATAGGATTTATCAGCGGAACAGTCATCAAATGTCTGCACCGCAGCTTTTCAGGAGACCCGACTGCTTATCTGATAAAAGGAGCAGTAATAGCACTGCGCCGGAGTGATTCCGACAGAATAAAGTGCAGAATTATATAATCATATTTTAAAAAATCCTGTTCAGTATTTTTG
>CAMWRC010000052.1 GCA_947176565.1 uncultured Ruminococcus sp. | reverse complement strand
AGCATCAACAGCAGATAATCTGTCGCCGGTATCGCAGCAGTCTGCATTTTTGCTGCCCTGTTCGCTGAGATGATATTTGTCTCCGTTGCCGAGAACCTGTAATATCAGCGTTGCATCTGCAACTGATACTTCGCCGTCGCAGTTTGCATCTCCATACAGTATATCAGAATCCGTAGTCGGTTCTTCTGTTGATGGCTCGCTTGTTGTTGGTTCTTCCGTCGGCGGTTCAGTAACATTTATTTCCTCTTTTTCAGTGTATTCTTCTTTCGGAGCTTCACCAATACCGTTAAAGAATCTCACATAATCCAGTGAACCATTGAAGTCATTTTCTCCTGAAATTCCGCCACCTATACGATAAACAGATGATTCTCCGGCAGTATTAGCAATATCAGACGGCTTTATAGTAACAGGCTTTTCATTTGAAATGTTACCGTCTTTGAGTACAGCCGCCTGTCCGTCTATTATCCTGATACTGATATTTGCCCATTCTCCGCAGTTGAACAAATCTTTATCAGTTGTTACAGTTTCAATGCTTTCGCCGTTTTTCAGCTCCACATTTACTGCTCCGTCCAGAATGCTTACCCTGATATATGCATTTTCATCACCGAGATAAAGCACAGTATCATCATTTCCGGCAGTATCACGATTAAGAAGTCCGAGTTGTATTTCCAGATTATCGCTGTACAGTATGCTCTTGTCCAGTTCGCCGTACTGTTTGCCGCTGAATGTAAGAACGCCCCTTGCGGAGGTTCTTTCCTGCTCCCATAATGCTCCGCTGTTTATTCCGTATGTTGAAGTATATCGGTCGCTGAATGTCATACTGCTGTCATCTGTAAAGTCATACGCATATATCAGATTTTCGGTATACGGACGGCTGTCGGAATAGCTCTGCGCACTTGTCCAGCCGAAAGAAGTTCCTTTTGAAACAGTTTTTCCGCTGTCGTCATAGTAATCGCCGTCAATTTTTCCGCTTCCGCTGAGTTTTCCGTCAGCCATAGCGAAAGCGATTCCCTTTGCCACAGAGTTATCAGTCATTGTGACATTTCCGTAAACACAGGCACTTTCGATAATCTGCGCATTTCCGCTTATATTCGTCCTGCCCATGACCATAGCGTAATCATCGATACGGGCATTTCCCGATACTACAGCATTTTCAGCTACCATTCCGAATCCTGCAACAACAGCATTTCCGGAAACCTGCGCGCCGCCTTCAACTACTGCATGGTCAAGAAGCTTTACGTTGCCGGTTACTTTCGCATAATCCTTTACAACAGCGTCAGGAGCTACATATACACTTGCATCAACTGAAGCAGTTGTCGCAACAAGTCCGCCGCCGTTGGGGTGTCTTGAATAGCTTCCGGAATCCGGAATATCTATCTGACGTTTTTTCATTGATACATTATCACTGACTGTAATCTGATACGGATAGCGTTCCTTAGATGAAAACGGCACATTGCTTTCAGAGAACATTGATGCATCATCATAGATTCCAGGCAGACCGTATTTTGTTATCTTGTCAAGGTCAGGAGTAGCTATTACTGCAAGATACACCGACTGCGCGCCGATATTTGACACAGATGCACCCTCTCCGGATTTGAAAAGCGGAGAATACACGCATTTTCCGTCAGCCATCTGCTGTACTATGCAGGCTCTCCAGTCTGCACCGTCAAGACTTGAAAGTCCCTTCAAATCGACAGTAAAATCGCCGCCGGATACTTCCAGAGGAATTATATTAAGTCCTGCAAACTGCGGAGCTCTTTCTGTCGGAACAGCATATGTATTTCCGGAAGTTCCTACAGGTTCGAGCATTGTATATATCTGTTGCCAGTTCCAGTCTCCCTGCGCAAGAAGTTCATTCAGTCTTGCGCGGTATGAATCGCCGTTGGCAAAATCAAGTCCTGCCATATGTGCCGCATACATTCCGAGCGTTTCTTTCAGGTCAGCCGGTGCAAGACGTTCAACCTGCTCGAACGGATATTCATCAACCTGACCCTCCTGAAGCATCTTCTTGACAAAATCCGCGCCGTAGCCGTCGAGATTATCTGGATTCTCCGTGAGATACTGCAAAAATGCCCATGATGCATAATAATCCCGTCCGCATGGGAAAGTAAATGACATATTCTTCATATATGTTTCAAAGAAATCAGTTCCGTGACCGGTATCATCATTGGAATAATCGCTGTAGAGATACTGTTCCCTGTACCAGTTGCCGATAGCCTCCCACCATGCATATGAATATTTGTTGTTGTTCCAGCCTCGCTGATGAGCTGTCATAACGTGTCCAAACTCATGTGGCAGAACCCATGACGGCGGATTTGTCTGCATCGAATCAACACAGCAGAACATATACGCGAATCCGCCGCTGTCCCATGACATATATGCCCAGTCGTCAGCCATTCCCTCAAGACCCGTGCCTGAAATATAGAAATTCGTCTTGTACTCATTTCCGTCCCTGAGATATTCCTCCACGGACTGTGACGGCGGAGCCATTGCAAGTTCATTCATATAAACGTCCCAGCAGGATTCCATATTTCTTGCATTTGCTTCAAGAAATTCCTGAGTAACACGTGATGAATCTGCTCCATTGTTTCCCCAGATAAACTGAAAATGCTCCGACTCATAATAATTGTAGTCGTCCCTGAAATTAAAGAAAGGGTCGCGCACCTTGTAGTCGTCCGCAGCTTTAACAGTTCCGCAGTACGGCACTGATACAATGCACATTGCCGCTGCTGAAACAGCTGCTGTAAATCTTCTGAATTTTTTCTTCATAATCGTTCCTCCTTTGATAATATATAACAATAAGCTGTTCTGTTTTTGCACAGAACAGCTTGTTATTATGCTGAAAATATGTATTATTTCCCGCTGTCTTTCTTTTCTTCGCTGTTATTTTTGTCATCTTTATCATCATCGCCGCCGTCGCCTGATTCTCCGGACTTAGCGGATTCCATAGCAGCTTTTCTCTTGCGGCTGTCATATACAAGTGCCTCAATAAAGGCAACTGCAAAGTACAGAGCAAAGGCAACCAATTCAAGAGCAACAGCTGGCATCTTGGCGTTATCTATGATACGTCCTATTCTGTCACTTGATGTATATGATGCAGGTACAATTACATTGTATGCATTCGCAAAGGTAATATTCTTATAATAATCTTCAGAAGTATCGCTTACCAACTCAACAAAATTATTTACTTTTTCATTGAGTGCAGCAAAATCTGCATCTGCTCTTTCCAGCATCTCCTTTGAACCTGTATTATTTCCCTTGATAGCCTGCTGTCTTTCTTTATAGAAATTTATCTGCTGTTTTGTTTCTGCAAGCTGAGATGCAATTGAATTCTTTTCGCTGAACATCTGGTCATACTGCTTTGAAGCAACACTTGACTGTGTGTTCGCGTCGTCATTACTTCCGAATACGATTATCTGGTCTTTCTCGTAGTTTTTGATAGAATCCTCATATGCGGAAAGTTGTTCTTCAAGCTGTGATTTCTGACGTGTAAGAGCCTTTATCCTGTATTCATAATAAGCAAGAGATGATTCCTTATCCTTTGTGAGATTATTCACTGTTACATATGAAGACAGCTTATCAAGGTCAATAGTTTCCATTGTGCGTATAGACTCATAAAGGTCTGAAAATGTATATCCTGTAATAGTTGAACGGAAACGACTGTCGTCCTCATCGTCAAGGTCCTTGACATACTTTCTCAGTGTGACAAGGCTGTTACTGAACACATCAATGGCTTCTGCATAGTCATAATCTTCATAGCTTATCGCTGATATTGCATCTCCGAGAGATTCGTTGTATCCATAGCTGATATAGAAATAATCCTTATAGCAGTCAAGAATCTTATTGAATATATTTACTGCCTCATTATCAGTAAAGCTTGTTCCGTTATAATCAAAATATACGGTATACTGTGTCGGGAAATAAGTCGTTTCGAGAATCCTTTCAGCGGCTGTAAGCGAGTTACCTCCACCCTGTTCAAGAATGCTATTGTATACAGTAAACCTGTCAACGGCATTTTTGGGAATAGTTGACCTGAAAGTTATACCAGAGCGTATCTGTTCAAGCTCACTTAAATCAAAGCCAAGGTCCGTAAGAGCAGTTTCGATAACAGCAGGACTCTTCACTGTATTTACATCAAACGACCTGCCGTTAGGGTCAAGACCCTTCTCAATTCCATCATAGGAAAAATTTATAAGTGCTGTAAGTTCTGCCTTTTTGGTGTGTGTAGTTATTGCCGCATATCCGAACGCCGCACCTACAAATACAACAGCTGCAACAATCCATATAGCGAGATACTTTTTAAGTTTCTTTAATATAGTGCTGATAGAAACTACTACCTCAGCTTCTTCTTTTTCGCTGTTGTTTATGGTAATATTCAGATTGCGCTCATCTTTCTTTGCCATTTCTGCCTCCTATAATTTTTAAAAATACAGACATTCAAGTCCGTATACATCATATCATATTAAAATACAAATGTCAATAGATATTTTGAATTTCCTTTATTTTTCGGTATTCTGCTCAATTTCTGATATAATTTATTCTATACTGTGTGACCTTTTTCTGCAAGAACATTTACTATATTATTTACGTGCATACGGCAGATTTCTTCATTTTCCGCCTCTGCCATCACTCTTATGACAGGCTCTGTACCGCTTTCGCGTACGAGCATACGTCCGGAAGAACCAAGTTCCTGCGAAGCTTTTTCAACTGCTTTCAGGACATCGGAATCATTCTGAGCAGCTGATTTGTCTTTTACTCTCACATTTTCGAGAACCTGCGGATACACTTTCATTTCCGCGGCAAGCTCGCTGAGTTTTCTCTTTTTTGACATTATTACCTGCATAATTTTAAGACTTGTAAGTATTCCGTCACCTGTTGAAGCGTACTTTGCAAATATGATGTGTCCTGACTGTTCGCCGCCGATACCGCAGTTATTTGCTTTCATGTACTCATACACATACTTATCACCCACGGCAGTTTTTGCGTAACTGATTCCGGCATCGTCAAGAGCCTTGAAAAATCCGAAATTACTCATTACTGTTGCAACAACGGTATTATTCACCAGTTTATCTCTTTCTTTCATATACTTACCATAAATATAAAGTATATGGTCACCGGTAACTACATTTCCCTTGTCGTCAACGCACAGACAGCGGTCTGCATCGCCGTCGTAGGCGAATCCGGCATCGAGATTATTTTCAATCACATATTTCTGCAATACATCAATATGCGTTGAACCTGCATTCTCATTGATATTTATTCCATTTGGGGAAGCGTTGATTATGTGTGTTTCAGCTCCGAGAGCATCAAAAACCGCCCTTGCGATATTCCATGCAGCTCCGTTTGCACAGTCAAGAGCAATCTTCATACCGCGGAAAGAATATATTCCCAGTGAGATGAGATAGCCTATATATCTGTTTCTGCCTGATACATAATCCACAGAACGTCCGATTTTATCGCCTGTTGCAAACGGAAGCTCATTCCACTCTTTGCCGAAAACATTAAGTCTGCCGTCGAGATAATCTTCAATAAGTCCGATAACATCGTCCTGCATTTTTTCGCCGCTGCTGTTGATGAGTTTTAATCCATTATCGTAATAGGGGTTATGGCTTGCTGAAATCATAACCGCACAGTCAAACTGGTCTGTTCTTGCGATATATGCCACTGACGGAGTAGTTGTTACGTGAAGAAGATATGCGTCCGCACCCGAAGCAGTAAGTCCGCCTGCAAGGGAATATTCAAACATATAGCTTGAACGGCGTGTATCCTTGCCGATAACTATTCTTGCCGGAGAATCGTCTCCCGCCTGTTTTTTGAGTTCGCCATAGTACCAGCCTATAAATCGTCCTACTTTGTAGGCATGGTCTGCTGTAAGATTTTCATTGGCTGTTCCTCTGAAGCCGTCAGTACCAAAATATCTGCCCATTATCTTTTCTCCTTAAATAAAAATTATAGCTGCCCGATTGAGCCGCTAATACTGATTCTATCACATATTATTTAAATAGTCAAGAGATTTTTCAAATTTTCCATTCAAATCCTAGGTGAAAAGATTTTTAATTCACAAAACATCGCTGAGTATAATGTAAAATTTATGCAAAACGCCGAATAGCGAATAAACCCCTTGACAAATGGTTATAATAGTGGTAAATTATTATTAGCACTCAAAGCGATTGAGTGCTAACACTCACAAGCATACGGTGCTGTCACTGTCAAGAAAGGAGCTGGTTGTGATTATCGTAAACGACAGAAAGCTTAAAGTACTTGCTGCTGTGGTTGACGAGTATATCAGAACAGGCGAGCCGGTTGGTTCAAAGACTATTGCCAAACTTGAACATATAAAAGTTTCTGCCGCTACGGTCAGAAATGATATGGCTGTCCTCGAACAGCTCGGCTACCTTGAACAGCCCCACACGTCAGCAGGCAGAATACCAACATACGCCGGATACAGACTTTATATAGACGAACTAATTACCCTGCCTGAACTCTCGCAGGAAGAAAAAATCCGCCTTGACAGACTTCTCGGAGATGACGATACCCCTGAAGAACTGCTTATTCAGAATGCCGCAGCTGCTCTTACGGAACTTACTCAGTGCGCTGCTGTAGTAACAAATTCAGCTCCGCGGTTTTCGGTTATTTCCAAAGTTGAGGTAATTCCTACCGGAAAACGTCTGTATGTTATACTTCTGATAACATCAAACGGAAGTATCAAAAATAAAGCCTGCCGGCTTGAGTTTGACCTCAGTAATGAACAGCTTGATTTCTTTACGCATTATATCGACGAGAACCTGAGCGGAATTTCTGTTGACGAGCTTTCAGAGGAAATGCTGAATAAAATGATTACCGCTGTTTCCGCCTATATGGTGAGCTTATCTCCCCTCGTCAAGGGAATATGCGAGCTTTCCGAGGATTTGAAACATCAGCAGCTTAATATCAGCGGCGGAGAAAAACTTCTCTCATGCGATGAACTCGATAAAATGGAAGTCGTCCGGTTTATCGAACACAAAAATGAACTTACCGACCTGCTGGAAGATTCTTTCAGTGGTATTCAGGTGAAATTCGGAGCAGGAGGCACTTTCGCTATCGGAAATTCAAGCATGATAGTCTCGAAATACCGGAAAAAAGGACATGATGCCGGTTCTCTTGGAATCATTGGTCCTATGAGAGTTGACTACAAAAAAATTATTCCATACGTCGAATACCTTACACATAAGATTTCTGCTCTTATGTCTGAGGACGAAGATAATATAATTATTGAACCGGATAATTCCGATTCATAGAAAGGAGCAGATA
>CAMWRC010000051.1 GCA_947176565.1 uncultured Ruminococcus sp. | reverse complement strand
ATATGTCTGAAATATCGGACGAGCTTATACAAATACTTCCCCAGGACTGCGCACATAAACAGGAAGTTTTGAAAAATCTTGAAATTGAACTCAGAAACAGAACAGCTCGTCAGCTTATGCATCTGCGCTATTCGGAAGACCTCAAACTCATGAACGAACATCTTAAAATTACCGAAGAACTTATGCGCGGAGCAGGAAAACAGGACGATTTCCGCTATTCCGCTTCCATAAGCAAAAAAATATTACAGAAACTGAAATCTTATGGATTTAATCCGCTGCGCGCTGCCGCCGGATATAATGCGGCAAACAGACTAACAGCTGAAATATTCTTTGACATTGCCGATACACCGGATTCCAATGAAAGAATATGCAGTCTCATTTCCGACGAACTCGAAAAAAAACTTCTTCCCTCCGATATGGTAAGCTCCGCATCAGAAGTAAAAACAGGAGTTTATGAACCGCCGCGGTATGAGCTTGATATATATACAGCTGCGGTATGCGCAAAGGGTTCGTCTATGAGCGGAGACAGTCACGCCGTATTTACCGGAAGCTCCGGAAAAAATTTTATAATCCTTTCCGACGGAATGGGCAGCGGAAAATCAGCAGCTGTAGATTCACGTATGGTAATAAATCTGTTCCGCCGTCTTATATGCAGCGGTATGGAACTCAAACCCGCTGTCCGTCTGATAAATTCACTTATGGTAACAAAATCTCGCGAAGAATCATTCGCAACACTCGATGTTCTGGAATTTGACCCTGATTCCTGCTGTGCAGTTTCTGTAAAATCTGGAGCTGCACCGACCATAATCCGCAAGGGAAATGATGTCATAAAACTTACATCTTCAACCTTTCCAATAGGAATAGTCGAAGAAGCCGAACTTACAATATCAGAACAGAAATTCAGCGACGGAGATATTATTATCATGTTCTCCGACGGCATAAGCGAAAATGCATATCTGTTTATAAAAGAACTCCTGATACATGGAAGCAGCATACGTGAGATGGTTCAGGAAATCGCCTCAAAAGCAGAAGTTTTTAATCAGGCTGACCGTCCGGATGATGTAACCGTTATCGGAATAAAAATAAAAGATAATCTGAAATAAAAAATCCTGTCGTCAGAATCTTGTGAATTTTGTTTGCATATCGTAACATATATACAGTAAAAATCCAACATTTTTATGGCAAATTGAACAAAAAACACAACTTGTATTTATCATTTCATCTGAATTTTTGTGCAGATTTGCGAAAAAGCTTGATAATTTCTGCCATTTCTGCTACAATGTATATAGGTAATACTGATCGGCGTCTGCCGCCGTCAGATTACCCGAAACAAAGGGGGCTGAATTATGTCAGTTAATAATAACAATAATCCCAACGATTTTCCGCTTTACCTGTTCTATCAGGGAAAAAACTACGAAGCATGGAAATTCTTCGGGGCACATCTAAGAAGAAAAGGCAGAGGAAAAATCTATACATTCAGAGTATGGGCTCCTAATGCTGTAAGTATTTCAGTAGTAGGCGATTTCAACGACTGGAACCGTAATAAAAATCCCATGAAACTTATCTCTGACGGTGTGTGGGAAACTGAAATATCCAAGCTTGACCAGTTTGACATATATAAGTACAGCATTGAAACCAAAGACGGAAGAATACTGCTTAAATCCGACCCGTATGCACCTCACTTCGAGACGCGTCCGGGAACGGCATCAAAAATCTACATAAGCGATTATAAATGGAATGATGCCGAATGGTACAAAAAGAAAAAAGAAAAATCCGTTTACAAAAGTCCTATGAATATATATGAGGTTCATCTCAATTCATGGAAAAATACAGGCGAAGAAAATGTCTTTATGTCATATATAAACTTCGCACGTGATATTATCCCGTATTTGAAAAAAATGTCATATACCCATGTCGAATTTATGCCGCTTACAGAATTTCCGTACGATGGCTCATGGGGCTATCAGGTAACAGGTTATTATGCTCCTACATCACGCTACGGTACTCCCGACGACTTCCGCCGCATGGTTGATATGTTCCACGAAGCCGGCATATCTGTTATACTTGACTGGGTTCCGGCACATTTCCCGAAAGATGCCGCCGGTCTCTATGAATTTGACGGCACGTGCTGCTATGAATATACCGATATACGCAAGAAAGAACATAAAAACTGGGGTACTCATGTTTTCGACTACGGCAGACCAGAAGTATGCTCTTTCCTCATTTCAAGCGCAAACTTCTGGTTCACAGAAATGCACGTCGATGGTCTGAGAGTCGATGCAGTAGCGTCAATGCTCTATCTCGACTACGACAGACCCGACGGCGAATGGACTGCAAATATAAACGGCGGAAATGAAAACCTTGAAGCTGTTGAATTTCTGAAACGTCTCAATGAAGCTGTTTTTTCCATGCACCCCGACGCATTGATGATAGCCGAAGAATCAACTGCATGGCCTATGGTTACAAAACCCACGGATATAGGCGGTCTTGGATTCAATTTCAAGTGGAATATGGGCTGGATGAATGATATGCTCAGCTATATGTCACTCGACCCCATATACCGTTCATTCAATCATGATAAACTTACATTCTCGTTCTTCTATGCATTTTCTGAAAATTATATCCTGCCTATATCCCATGATGAAGTAGTATACGGAAAATGTTCCATGATAAACAAGATGCCCGGCGACGGCGAACCTAAATTCTCATCATACCGCGCATTTCTTGCATATATGATGGCGCACCCCGGAAAGAAACTCCTGTTTATGGGTCAGGAATTTGCTCAGTATAATGAGTGGAATTACGAAACTCAACTCGACTGGAATCTCAGAACTGATAATGTATTCAATGAGCGGATTGTAAAATTTGTGGAAAAACTCAATAAATTCTATGTCGAAAATTCTCCTCTCTGGCAGAACGATGACTCATGGTCAGGATTCAGCTGGATTTCCAACGACGACTACAAACAAAGCGTCATTGCATTCAGACGTATTGACGACAACGGAAACGAGATAATTGCTGTATGCAATTTTGTTCCTGTTCAGCGCGAAGATTACCGTATCGGCGTTCCGTACAAGGGTACGTATAAAGTCGTATTCAACACTGATGATGCGGAATTTGGCGGTTCGGGTGCTTCTGCAAAATCATATAAGGCTGAAAAAGAACCTATGCACGGCTTCGACCAGAGTATCTCTATGACTCTCGCTCCCCTTTCGGTAATGTATCTAAAGACGACTCCGCGTAAGAAAAATACAAAGCCGGCTGAGGAAACCGTAAAGACATCATCACGTAAAACCGGAAAAGTCGGCAGACCACGGAAAAAAGTTCCGGCAGTCAGTGAGAAATAATAATCGCTGTCATAATGCTGTATCTGTCTTACAGTGAGAAATCTCACTATATGCCGGTGTACGGAAATCAGTTTTCAGGAATCTGATTTCCGTAATCCGTACCGGTCTGTAATTTCGGATTATCATACAATTTATTATCAGGAGGAATTTATATGTACACCAAAAAAAAAGTTGTGGCAATGCTCCTTGCAGGCGGTCAGGGAAGCAGATTGTACGCTCTTACAAAAAATGTCGCAAAACCTGCCGTACCATACGGCGGTAAATATCGTCTGATTGACTTCCCTCTCTCAAACTGCACCAATTCCGGAATCGATACTGTGGGCGTTCTTACCCAGTATCAGCCGCTTGTCCTCAATGAATATATCGGCAACGGCGAACCTTGGGATTTGGACAGAATGAACGGCGGCGTTCATGTTCTTCCGCCTTATGAATCACAGGCAGGTGCTTCATGGTATGAGGGTACTGCAAATGCAATATATCAGAACATGAACTTCATCAGACGCTATAACCCTGAATATGTAGTAGTTCTCGGCGGCGACCATATATATAAGATGGATTATTCCAAAATGGTTGACTTCCATATTGCAAATGATGCGGACTGCACTATTTCCGTTATAGATGTTCCCCTTGCAGAGGCTTCACGTTTCGGAATCATGATATGCGACGACAAGAATCAAGTTGTTGATTTCGTTGAAAAACCAAAAGAGCCGAAGTCTACTCTTGCTTCCATGGGTATCTACGTATTCAGCTGGAAAAAACTTGAAAAGTATCTCATCGAAAATGAAAATGATGCCAACGCAAAACGTGAAAAGGGTGAACCGTGGTCAAAGGATTTCGGTAAGGATATTATTACTTCAATGCTCCGCGACAAACAGCGTCTCTTTGCCTATGAGTTCGAGGGCTACTGGAAAGATGTAGGAACTCTTGATTCTCTTTGGGAAGCTAATATGGACCTTCTCAGCCCGAGCGTTCCCCTCGACCTTTACGACAAGAGCTGGCGCATCTATTCACGCAGCAATTATATGCCGCCGCAGTATCTCGGCGACAATGCACAGGTCGAAAATTCAATGATAGCAGAGGGAAGCGTTGTTGACGGTTCTCTGGACTTCTCAATCCTCTTTGCCGGCGTTACCGTTGAGGAGGGCGCAACAGTAAAATACAGCATCGTTATGCCTGGTACTGTTATCAAATCCGGAGCAGTCGTTGAGTATGCCATCGTCGGCAGCGACTGTGTTATCGAAAGCGGCGCACATATCGGAAAAAGCCCTGAACAGGTTCCCGACAGAGACAAGTGGGGTATTGCAGTAGTCGGTCATAATGTAACGGTTTCAAGCGGAAAATCCGTTGAGCCGCAGGATATAGTCGGCGAAAATATCTGAGTGGAGGTATCATCACATGAGCAGTGTTAATTATAATGTTTTAGGTTTGATATTCGCAAGTATGCACGATTCAAACATCATAGAGCTTACGGAAAAAAGAACTATGGGTTCTATTCCTTTCGGCGGACGCTATAGACTTATTGATTTCCCTCTCTCCAATTTCGTAAATTCTGGAATTGTTGAAGTAGGCGTTATCACAAAGTCAAATTATGCTTCTCTCCTTGACCACGTAGGTTCAGGACGCGACTGGGATTTGTCACGTAAAAACGGCGGTCTGCATCTTCTTCCGCCGTACAGTCAGAAATACAACGGCGGAATGTATACCGGCAGACTTGATGCTCTCCGTAATATATGGAGCTGCATTGAGCATTCAAAGGCACAGTATGTGATTATGGCAAACTGTGATGTAGTTACTACAATTGATTTTGCTCCGGCACTCCGTCAGCATAAGGAAAGCGGTGCTGACATCACCCTTATCTACAGCAAAGGAATGTACGATTCCAAGAAAGACAAATCAGGCACTATTCTCGAATTTAACGAGGACAACACTCTGAAAAACGTCTTTGTTGACCCTAAAATATCCGGCGAATGCTGTCAGTGGCTTGAAATGATTATCATAAGCAAGGACGTTCTTGATAAAATCGTCCACTATGCCGATACAAGCAACGTAAGCAGCTTTACAAGGGAAATTCTCCAGAACAGAAAAGATGAGTATAAAATCGTGGGCTATGAGCATAAGGATTTCTTTGTGCGCATAGACAGCACTGACAATTATTACGCCGCAAATATGGCTCTCCTTGATGCCGATAAGAGAAACGCGCTTTTCAAGCCTGATATTCCCGTTTATACAAAGGTAAGAGACAGCGCACCGGCAAAATATGGTCTTGAATCAAATATCAAAAATTCCCTTATCGCCGACGGCTGCGTAATTGAGGGCACTGTTGAAAATTCAATTATTTTCAGAGGCGTTAAAATCGGCAAGGACACTGTCGTAAAGAATTCCGTAATCATGCAGGGAACTGTTATCGGCAGCGGCTGTCAGGTAGTTAATGTCATAACCGATAAGAATGTTGAAATAAGCGACGGAAAAACTGCTATGGGTTCGGATTTGTATCCGATGCTTCTTGAAAAGAACAGAGTATTTTAACTGCACGAAGGGGTATTGATTATATGAATATTCTTTTCGCCGCCAGTGAGGCCGCACCTTTTGCCGCCTCCGGCGGTCTGGCAGATGTCATAGGCTCTCTCCCGAAAGCTATCGCTGTAGAAAATCATGAATGCGCTGTTGTGATTCCGCTTTACAAGCAGATTCCTGAAGAACTGCGCTCCGGTCTGACGTTTATCGCAAATATAACAGTTGATGTCTCATGGCGTAAGCAGTACTGCGGAATTTTCAGTGCGGAAAAGGACGGAATACTTTACTATTTCATAGATAACGAATACTATTTCTACAGAGACGGTATGTACGGATTCTATGACGACTGCGAAAGATTTGTTTTCTTTTCGCGCGCCGTTCTGGAAATGCTGAAACATATCAGCTTCAAGCCTGATGTTATAAGCTGCAACGACTGGCAGACCTCTCTGATACCGGTTTATTATCAGCTCTACTATAAGTATCAGCAGGGCTACAGCAGTCTGAAAACTACGCTTACAATACATAATATCGAATATCAAGGAAAATATGGCAAGGAAGTTCTCGGCGAACTTATGGGCATTCCGCCTTACAACGCCGGACTTCTTGAATATGACGGTTACATCAATATGCTCAAGGGAGCTGTTGAAACCGCGGATATGATAATCACTGTCTCCCCTACGTATGCCCGTGAACTCCTTGAACCGTGGTATTCACACGGACTTGACAGGATACTCGTTACAAAACAGCATAAGCTGAGAGGAATCCTCAACGGTATTGATACAGCCCGGTATAATCCGAATACGGATTCAAATATATTCTGCAATTTCTCAAGGGACGATTTGTCCGGAAAATCAAAGTGCCGTGAAAATCTTCTTGATGAACTCGGACTTCCGTTGAGTGGTGAGCCGGTTATCGGAATCGTTACCCGTATGGTTAAACATAAGGGAATCGACCTTATACGGGCTTCCGCCGAGGAGATTATCAAATCCGGTGTGAAATTCGCGGTTCTCGGTGTCGGTGAACGTATGTATGAGGAATTTTTCATTGAGCTTTCAAGACGTTTTCCAGAACATGTATCAGTCACTACTGATTACAATTCAAAGCTTGCATCAAAAATATATGCCGGTTCGGATATGTTTCTTATGCCGTCACAGAGCGAACCGTGCGGACTTGCACAGATGATAGCAATGAAGTATGGTACTATTCCGATAGTTCATGAAACTGGCGGTCTACGTGATACTGTCCGCGATAACGGCGGAATAAACGGAAACGGATTCACTTTCCAGTCATACGATGCTCAGGATATGGCGGACGCTGTACGCCGTGCAAAACATGATTATGAAAATAAATCTATCTGGAAAGAACTCATAATCCGCGCCATGAACTGCGATTTCGGCTGGGGACAGTCAGCTCTTGAATATATTAAAATCTTTGAAG
>CAMWRC010000050.1 GCA_947176565.1 uncultured Ruminococcus sp. | reverse complement strand
AATCAGAACTATATCAAAGAATAAGAGGGATATTTTATGAAAAAATTTTCAGCATTTTTTCTTGCGTTGCTGATACTGTCTGGCACAGTTTCATGCGGCGGAAAAAATGATTCATCATCTCCGGTCGCTCCGGTAAATGAAAGCTCAGAAATCAAAACTGAAAATCAAACTGGAACAACAGAGCTTTCAGAATCAGAACCAGAAACAACATCAGAAACAGAAACAGAACCGCCTACGGAAGCTCCTACAGAACACGTAAGCCCTGTGGAAACAGTCAGCACGGAACTTGGCATACAGCAGACCGTCAACAAAACCATAAACGTAACAGAGGGAAGCAATACACTTAAACTTCCGTTAGCTGATTTCATCGAGGAAGGCGACAAAATAAACTCATTTACATTTGTAATATATTCCGCTGACGGAGCGAATATCGGTGAATTTAAGGGCGGCTGCGGAATCTCCGTAAATGAGGACTGCGTTTCCGCAACTGATGAGGGCTGGTATCAGTCCGATGATTTTACTGCCCCTACAGAGGGTACATACGGAGAAATAACATGGAACGTACCTGCCGGAGTTTCTGACAGTATCTCCGCCGCCGGCGATGTTCTTTTCGGCTACTGGTGGGGAAACGCCGGCAGTATACGGGTATCAGAAGTAATTTGCAGTATAACGCGTACACGGGAAATTCCGTGCGACGGAACTGCTGAACAGAATGTCGGTCAAAGCGTCAGCTATGATGCATCAGACGATACAATCCGCGTAAAAACTGATTTTCTTCCTGCCGGAGCAGTTCCGCAGATGGTAACATATAATATCAGTTCTGCCGGCGGATTCGGAAAATTTGTCGGAGCGTTCGGCTACAGCTCATCTCTCGGCGATTTCCAGTCGCCCGATATTGCTGTTATGACTGACAGCTCCAATCTGTCGCTTACGTGGATAGTTGACACACAGGCTAAAAATTACGCAGCAGAGGACGGTGAAATCGTGCTTGGTTACTGGTGGAGCGAACAGTCTTACGCATCTCTTGATTCAGTTTCTGTAAAATACAGTCTCGGAGGAAATACATCATCTGTCACGGCTTCTGGAAATAATAAGACAAAATCCGAAAAATCAGAATCCGGATTCCGCGATTCATCAGAAATTGTAAAGCAGATGAAAGTCGGCTGGAATCTCGGAAACAGTCTCGAATGCTATGGTACTACCAAATCCGGCACAGCAACCGAAACCGGCTGGGGAAATCCGAAAGCAACTGAGGATATGATAAAATCAGTCAAAAATGCAGGCTTCAATTCAATCCGCATACCGGTAACATGGGGAGAACATATGGACGGCGATATAATTCAGTCTGAATGGCTTGACCGCGTTCAGGAAGTCGTTGACTATGCCTATAATAACGATATGTTTGTTATTCTGAATATGCACCATGATGACTATATCTGGTTCAATCCTACTGATGAGGAATATCCTGACGACAGCGCGAAACTCAAAAAAATCTGGGAACAGATTTCAGAACGCTTCAAAGATTACGGCGACCGCCTGATTTTTGAGGGAATGAATGAGGCGCGTACTATCGGAAGTGAAAATGAATGGATTGGTGGTACAGCAGCAGAACGCGCAGTTGTGAATAAATATCAGCAGGATTTTGTTGATACGGTACGTTCAAGCGGCGGAAATAATTCAGAGCGTTCATTGATTGTAACAGCTTACGGAGCGTGTGCTGAGGAAATCTCCATGAATGATATTATTATTCCGAATGATGAACATATTATAATATCGCTTCATTACTATGCACCATGGAAATTCTCATCAGGACTTTCCACAGAATTTGGCGACGCTGAAAAATCAGAGCTTGATGAAAAATTCACATCTATGAAAAGCCGTTTCATTGACAAAGGAACGCCTGTTATTATTGACGAGTTCGGCTGCGTGGGAATAGCCGACGACACAACACGCTCCGAATATTACAGCTATTATATTTCAGCGGCAAAATCAAAGGGAATAAAATGCTTTGTCTGGGATAACAATGTAAAATCAGGCGATGACGGCTACGGAATCCTTGACCGCACAAATCTTTTATGGAATGAGACACTTCTCAGCGGAATCATGCAGGGTGCCGAATAATATCTATTTGATTAATATTTCTTTTTCTTTGCAGATATCCCCCTTTAACCGGTATTCAACGGTTAAAGTAAGGGTATCTGCATTTTCATCTTCTGTAATTTTTCTTTCAAGGATTTCACATTCATCAAGAAAATTCTGTTCGTAGAGATAAATCTTTTCCATAAGTTCTGCCCTGAGTTCGTCCGCGGATAACGTTGTTTCTGAGCGGCTAAGTTCCGTATACTCCGTAGTTTTCAGAACTATCGGCAGCTGTATTCCGAACACTGAAAATGGTCTCTCCAAAACCTCAGAACTGCTGTATTCATAGTGATTTCTGCCGAAATACAGCGGAATTTCAAGACCAAACAATTTTAATTTACGACGTTTTTCGGTTTCTCCGGTAGCTGTCATGCGTTCTTTTGTAAAGCTCCCCTGAAAATCGGCTGAATTTTTATATATTCCGGTTATACTTCCCATTGCGTGGTGCAATGTGACATGCCCTGTTGAATCCGAAGTCACACCGTTTATAAGCATATCGCCGGCAAAAACATAATCGCCGATTTTTTTCATCAGCTGACCGTCGCGAACCGAAAAATCCACGATTTCTGCATCATAGGCAGCTACTACATTGCACGGCAGACGATTTTTCAGCATATCAGGCTTAGGGATTATTTCCGTAATCTCGACAACAAGCCGATGTCCGGTACGATGCATACCGACCCATGATATATCATCGAGCATAGTCTGGAGCTGATTTTCGCTGCGGATATAATTTATCTGACCAAACGGAATACCCTCTTTTATTCCGATTTCTGAAAGAGCGGTAAGAATCAAATCACTGCTTACTGTTTCATTTCCCTGAATTTCTATTGTCACTACGACATTTGAAAAATACAGCGATGCACCAATAACAATAAGCGCGCCTATTATAAGACCAAACCGCCGCCGCTGTCTGATAATTTTTGCCGATACGGTATCATATTCAAAATATTTCAGTTCCATATCAAATTCATCAGCGATAGATTTTATTATTTTCAGTTTATTCCGGTAAATTTCAGCAGAAAGCGAATTGCCCTTTACATACTGCTGAAAAATTCCGATTCTGCGGTCATGAACGGCATTTATAAACTGATACAGATTTTTTCCCTTGACATTAATCTTTATGCAGCCCCTCAGCTGATTTTTCATGCCTTTTCCCCCTTTCCACAAGCTCGATATGAGAAATTTTTCCTCTTATAACAAGTCCTTTTGTCTTATAATCAAAAGCCCGCAGTTCACTGCCCCATATCTGAACTACAAGACTTGTTGAGGAAAGAGACATAAAAACATCACTGCATTCAAGTATTTTGTTACAGTTTTCGATTATCAGCTCACGGTTTCCTGAGACATGAAATACCGTTTCAAGAAAAAAAGCTCTCTGAACGGAATTTGTCAGATTATCAAACATATTATCACCTCGTCATATTTGCGGCTGTTAAATAATATGATTTAGCAGGTGATGATATGAAAAATGTAAAAAAAATGCTCGCCATACTATTTATGGCATGCATTGCGATATATTGTCTTGTTTTCCCTGCAAATGCCGGAGCTGCTGCCGCAGACGGCGTGAAACGCTGTATAGAATCCGTTATACCGCCTCTGTATGCCATGATGGCAGTTTCCGGAATACTCATAAGAAGTGGAATCATATTCCGATGCGGAAAATATCTCACGCCTGTTTCCCGTATACTTTTTGGTATAAACGGAGAATGTGCAGCAGTATTTTTATTTTCCCTGACAGCAGGCTATCCGGTAGGTGCAAAAATAATATATACGATGTACAATAATAAAACTCTGCCGAAACGCTTTGCAGAACTTCTTTCCGGAGTGTGCTTCGGTTCGGGAACAGCATTTATTTTCGGCTGTATTACGTCAGATAAACGCATGGGAGCATTGATTCTCGTTTCAGCAGTCAGCGCAAATATAATCTTATTGCTTATATTATCAGTATATTTCAGACGATTTGAAATATCATCTGGGAAAGTAACGGAAATCAGATTCTCCGCCGATATGCTTACGGATTGCGTAAGTTCAGCCGGTCGGACTATGGGTGAACTCTGCTTCATGGTCACTGCATTTTCTGTATTTTCCGCAATGCTGGAAGATTATGGAATAATTCCGGACAATTCCGTAATTATCCGCACAGTTCTTGATATTACATCAATCACGGAACTTAATGCCGATTCTCCCCTGACTACCGGAATGCTTTCATTCGGCGGAATATGTGTTCTTATGCAGATTTCAGCTATATTCCGCGGAAATCTTTCCATACTTCCGTTAGCTGTTATAAGAATTGCAGCATCGGCATTGAGTTATATAATATGCAGACTGCTTCTTCCTGTTTTTCTTGCCGGAGAAACAGTTGCGGCAAACCTTACAATTGGAGAACTGCACAAAGCTCCGTCTCCCGTGCCGTCGGTACTTCTTATTATCATGACTGCCGCGGTAATATGGAAATCATCAGGCAACAAAAAAGCTGTTCCCGAAAGAACAGCTTTTGAACAGAAATAACACGCGATGATTCAGGGCTGGTAATATTTAGGTTTGAGCAGAATCCGGATTAAATCAATAAGGCTTCCGATTCCGAAAAATCCGACAGTAAAGAAGTAGATAATACCCATAAGTATTTTTCCTTCGTAAAATTTGTGTATACCCAATCCGCCAAAGAAAAAGCAGAGCCAGAAAGCAACCCATTTATTTTTCAGATTTGCACCGCCAGCATTTATATTTGTGTTCATATTTGTGTTGGTATTATTGACAATAACCTGCGGCTGTGGAGCAGCGGACTGTTTAAGTTCCTCTACCTGTCTGCCGCAAAGTGTACAGATAACTGCATCATGGGGAATTTTTCCGCCACAGTGCTTACAGAATTTTGTATTATTCTGAGAATACACATTCTGCTGTGCGACATTCTGCTGCATAACATTCTGCTGTGCAACACTTTGCTGCATAACGTTCTGATTTGCGATATTCTGTGGATATGCGGGCTGCTGAACAGTAAATTCCTCACCGCAGAAGTTGCAGACAGAAGCATCATTTGCAATCATACCGCGGCAGCAGGGACAAGTTTTAAATCCATTAGGTGCTTCATCTTTTTTCAGGCTGACTTCGTTCATGATAATTACTCCTTTTAACCGTATTTTGAGTCAAATTATATCCTGATATATTATAACATGAAATACATCTTGTTGTCAAGAAAAAAATAAAAAAAGCTGTTTCCGGAGAAACAGCTTTTGTAAGCATAAGTAATAAAAAATTACTTGATTTCGATAGAAGCACCAGCAGCCTCGAACTTTTCCTTAACTTCGTTAGCTTCTGTCTCTGAAACAGCTTCCTTGATAGTAACAGGAGCCTTTTCAACAACTGTCTTAGCGTCCTTAAGGCTGAGACCGAGAACTTCCTTAGCGCACTTGATAACAGCCATCTTAGCATCGCCGAATGATGTAAGAACAACATCGAACTCTGTCTTAGCAGCCTCAGCAGCACCAGCACCGCCGGCTGCAGGAGCAGCAGCAACCATTGCAGTTACACCAAATTCCTCCTGAATAGCATCAACGAGCTCTGCAAGTTCGAGAACTGAGAGTGTCTTAATATCTTCAACAAATTTTGTAATCTTCTCTGAAGCCATGATAATAATCTCCTTTAAATAAAATTTTAAGCTGACAAATTAGATAAATACAAGAAATCAGGCAGCTTCTTCCTCTGACTTCTTTTCCTTGACTGCATCGAGAATAGCAGCAAGTTTCTGCATAGGTCCCTGGAGAGAACCAACGAGCTGTGCGAGCAGGACATCTTTTGACGGGATTTTTGAAAGAGCAGTAACACCTGCTGTATCGTAAATTTCGCCCTCAACGTAACCTGCTTTAAGGTTGAATTTGCTTTCGCCTGCTTTCTCAGCGAATGCACCGAGAATACGTGCAGGAGCAGTCTGGTCGTCATTTGAGAGAGCGATAGCTGTAGTTCCATTGAGAACGTCCTCAAATCCATCAATACCGCAGTTTTTGAAAGCACGGAGAAGCAGTGTATTTTTTTCAACGAAATAATTTACATTGGCTTCACGGAGTTCCTTACGGAGCTTTGTATCTTCCTCAACGGTAATGCCCTTATAGTCAACGAGAACGCCTGAAACAGAGTTCTTGATGAGTTCAGTGAGCTGCTCAACCTTAGCTTTTTTAGCTTCGAGAACTGCATTGCTTGGCATATTTATATTCACCTCCGAATAATAAATCATCGTATCCGGCTGCAATAAAAAATCCTTTGCCGACAGCGCGGAAAAGGACAACGATAATACATATCAATTGCACTCCTCGGCGGGACTTACAGGCATGAACCTTGCCAGCTGTCTTTAGAATACGATAGCTGCTGAAATAATCCAGCTTGTACATTATATCACACTTTTCAGGATTTGTCAAGTACTTTTCCGGAAAAAAAATAAAAAATCCGCGGAAGGACGATTTAACCGTCTCCTCCGCAGATTTATGTAATTTGATTACTTATTTATAACTCTTATGCGTATAACGCCGTCGATAGCATTTATCATGCCCTCAACAGCAGGAGGAACATCGCCTGTAACATCAAGCATAGTGTAAGCAAAATCGCCCTTGCTTGCGTTAGACATATTTTCGATGTTGATTCCCTCATTTCCGACAGCAGTTGTAATAGAAGCAATTGTTGTAGGAACATTCTTGTGAAGAACACAGATTTTTGTGCCGACTGCGTTCATTGAAAGATTCGGATAATTCACGCTGTTTCTGATATTGCCGTTTTCGAGATAGTCGATGATTTCCTCAGCAGCCATAACAGCGCAGTTATCTTCACTTTCAGGAGTAGATGCACCAAGATGCGGCAGAACGATTACATTTTCCTCACCGAGTACAATATCATCAGCAAAATCAGTAACATATTTAGCAACCTTGCCGGTCTTTATTGCATCAATAACAGCCTGACTGTTGATAAGTTCACCGCGCGCAAGATTGACAAGACGAACGCCGTCTTTCATCATCTCAATCTGCTCTGCATCGATAGTATTCTTTGTCTGCGGAGTATATGGCATATGAATTGAGATATAGTCGCTGTTCTTGTAGATTTCATTTATATCTGTAACAACCTTTACAGACGGCTCAAGATGCAGAGCTGCACCTACAGAAAGATACGGGTCATAGCCGATAACCTTCATTCCGAGAGCGTCGGCAGCATTTGCGATTTTTCCGCCGATTGCACCGAGACCGATAATACCGAGG
>CAMWRC010000049.1 GCA_947176565.1 uncultured Ruminococcus sp. | reverse complement strand
AAATGCTTGCTTTTTTTTCTGAAATATAGTATAATGTAATGTAGCCGTTATTATCGTTTTTAACCCGGCGATTTTACGGTATTCATTCACAGAAACGATAACCATAAAAAGTGGAGAATATCATATGGAACAGACTATAAAAAGCAGTAAGAACACAGAAACCGGCAATATCTTTTATGCTATTGCCATGAGAGGTCTTGTTGCATTCCCGAAAATGGTAATGCACTTCGATGTATCAAGAGATAAGACAGTTGCAGCTGTTGAACGGGCAGTCAAGGAGAATGAAAAAATTTTCCTCGTTGCACAGCATGAGACATATGTCGAGAATCCTAAGGCTTCTGACCTGTATAAGGTGGGTGTGGTTGCAGAAATAAAACAGGTTCTCAGACTTCCGGATAATGTTATGAAAGTAATCATTGAGGGAGTTTACAGAGCTAACCTTATACGACTTATTGACGACGGAGAGGTTCTGCGTGCCGAAATAAAACGTACGGCTACATATTCCCGCGGCAAGATTGACAAGATAGAAGCAGAGGCTCTTATGCGTTCTGTGAAAGATGTCTTTGAACGCTATATATCATTCTTTCCCCGTGTACCGCATGAACTCTTTTCATCAGTTGTCACACAGGAAGACCCGGTAAGACTTTTTGAAGCTGTCGCATTTAATGTCAATCTTAACTATAGGGACAAGCAGACACTTCTTGAGGAATCAAGCGTATTGAATAAACTTTCCGTACTTTATGCAAGCCTTACTTCCGAAGTGGAAATACTGGAACTTGAAAACCTTATAAATGAACAGACCAAAAACAGCATTGACAAGGGACAGAAAGAGTATTATCTCCGTGAACAGATGCGCGTTATTCAGGAACAGCTCGGAGAGGACGATGCAGAGGAAATTTTTAATATCACCAATCAGATAATGGAACTGAAAATTGATGAAAAAAGCCGCGACAAGCTTATGAAAGAAGCGGAACGGCTCGGAAAACTTCCGCCGGCATCACAGGAAGCATTTGTTATAAAGAATTATCTTGATATTGTTCTTTCGCTGCCGTGGGGAAAATATACAAAATCAAAGCTGTCTATGGAAAAGGCAGAGGCGGTCCTCAATAAAGAACACTACGGTCTGAAAAAGGTAAAGGAACGCATACTTGAATTTTTAGCAGTTCATATGCTTAATCCCGATATAAAGGGACAGATAATCTGTCTTTCCGGACCTCCCGGTATCGGAAAAACTTCCATAGCAAAGTCAGTCGCCAAAGCTATGGGCAGGAAATATGTACGTGTTTCACTTGGCGGTGTAAGAGATGAAGCGGATATAAGAGGTCACAGAAAAACCTATGTCGGAGCTATGCCGGGGCGTATTATTACTGCTCTCCAGCAAGCAGGTTCAGCGAATCCGCTGATACTTTTCGATGAGATTGACAAGCTTTGCAGTGACATCAAGGGCGACCCTGCATCTGCTATGCTGGAAGTTCTTGACAGCGAACAGAATCAGGAGTTTCGTGACCATTTCCTTGAAGTACCGTTTGATTTGAGCAAGGCGGTATTCATTACTACAGCAAATAATGTGGGCGATATTCCTGCTCCGCTTCTTGACCGTATGGAACTTATTGAACTTCCAAGCTATACGGCAGAGGAAAAATTCCATATAGCAAAGGAACATCTGCTTCCGAAACAGCTGAAAGAACACGGCTTAAAAGGAACACAGCTTAAAGTGCAGGACGAGGCAATGCACGATATTATAAGATTTTATACAAAAGAAGCCGGAGTACGTACACTTGAACGCTATATTGCATCACTGTGCAGAAAGGCGGCAAAGAAAATTGCCGACGGAACGGCAAAACGGATTACAATAAAGACTGAGGAAATCGAAAAGTGGCTCGGTACAAGAAAATATACATCAGACCTCGTATCAAAGGAAAATCAGGTAGGTGTAGTAAACGGTCTTGCGTGGACTTCAGTGGGCGGAGTTCTCATGCCGCTTGAAGTAATTATCCTTGAGGGAACGGGCAAGATTGGAGTTACAGGTTCTCTCGGTGATGTCATGAAAGAAAGTTCGCAGATTGCTGTGAGCTATGTGAGAAGTCTCGGCAGCAGCTACGGAATTGATAAAGATTTCTATAAAAATAAAGATATGCATATTCACGCTCCGGAGGGTGCAGTACCGAAAGACGGTCCGTCGGCAGGAGTTACAATGACAATAGCTGTTGTATCTGCACTGTCAGGCAGAAAAGTGCGTTCCGATACTGCAATGACCGGAGAAATAACGCTTCACGGAAAGGTTCTCCCGATAGGCGGACTTCGTGAAAAGACCATGGCTGCATATAAGTCAGGAATAAAAAGAGTTATTATTCCAGTTGACAACAAGCCGGATTTGGAAGAAGTTGACGATTCTGTAAAAAATTCACTTGAATTTATATTTGCGGAAAATCTCACAGATGTACTTGAAAATGCTCTTGTTCCGGAGGA
Source organism: uncultured Ruminococcus sp. (assembly GCA_947176565.1). Lineage (GTDB taxonomy): Bacteria > Bacillota > Clostridia > Oscillospirales > Ruminococcaceae > Ruminococcus. The sequence continues at coordinate 4,959 of CAMWRC010000049.1, read as the reverse complement.
TAACTGCAATGAAGCTGAATTATAATAAGGCGGAATATGTTGCCTCATATGGAACATTTTCGCAGATACCGGCTTCTGACAGAATTGAAATAGCTTTTGCAGGTCATTCAAATGTCGGGAAATCAACTCTGATAAACAAGCTTTTCAACCGTAAGAATCTTGCAAGGGTAAGCTCTGTACCGGGGAAAACGGCTACAATAAATTTCTATGGTCTGGAAAATATATATTTTGCAGACCTCCCCGGTTACGGGTATGCAAAGGTTGCGAAATCAGAAAAAGAACGCTGGGCAGGACTGATTGACGGCTATCTCGGTTCGGAAAGAAATATACGGCTTGTATTCATGCTTGTTGATATGCGCCATGCTCCCACAAAGGATGACATCAAGATGATAGATTATCTTATTGATACAGAAATGCCCTTTGTACTTGTTCTGACGAAAGCCGACAAGCTGAAAAGAAATGAACGTATAAAGCGTATGGAAGCGTTCAGAACAGAAATACCATGCTTTGATGATATGCACGTAATTCCGTTTTCCTCAATGACTTTCGAGGGTGTGGAGGAACTCCGGAATATCGTGGAAGAAATATGCGAAGATTAGAAAAATCAGGAAATCAGAAAGGAAGTAAAATATGCTTGTATCGGAGAATTTAAGCATAAACGAAAACGGAAATCTTGCCATAGGCGGCGTCGATACGATTGAACTTGCCGGAAAATACGGAACTCCGCTTTATGTAATGGACGAACAGCTCGTCAGAAAAAACTGCCGCCGTTTCAATGAGAGTATAAAGAAATTCTATGGCGAAAAAGGACGCGTACATTATGCAAGCAAGGCGCTTTCCTGTATGGAGATGTGCCGTATCGTCGGAAGCGAGGGGCTTGGTCTTGATGCCGTATCTATAGGCGAACTTTATACCGCAGTGAAATCCGGATTCGATGCATCAAAAATCGGATTCCACGGAAACAACAAAACCGATGCAGAGCTGGAATACGCTGTTGAAATCGGTGTGGGGCATATAATAGTTGACAATATCAGCGAACTTCACAGACTTGAAAAAATTGCACAGGAAAAGGGAAAGAAACCGCATATCATGTTCCGTATCAAACCCGGAATAGATGCGCATACACATGATTTCGTAAAAACCGGTCAGATAGACAGCAAGTTCGGATTCGCACTTGAAACCGGCGAAGCCTTTGAAGCAGTAAAAGAAGCCGTATCATGCGAAAATGTCGAGTTTTACGGCGTACATTGCCATATCGGTTCACAGATTTTTGATATTGAGCCGTTTGAGGAAGCCGCAAGGGTAATGCTTGAATTTATTGCCAAAATCAAAAACGAACTGAATTACGAAATCAAGGGACTTAATCTGGGCGGCGGTTTTGGAATTAAATACCTGAACGAGCATGACCCTAAGCCGTTTGAAGTATTCATGGAGCGCGTTGCGGGAGTTGTTTTATCTGAATGTGAGAAGCTGAATATTTCCCGTCCGTTTATTTACATAGAGCCGGGACGTTCAATTGCCGCACCTGCCGGAATTACGCTTTACACGGTCGGCGCACGCAAGGAAATTCCGAATATCAGGACTTATGTTTCCATTGACGGAAGCATGGCGGATAGTCCGCGGTATATACTCTATAAATCGGAATATGAAGCAATTGTTGCAAATAAGGCGAATGAGGAGCGTACAGAGAGAGTAACTATTGCCGGAAAATGTTGTGAAAGCGGCGATTTAATCGGCGAGAATATGCCGTTACAGCACGCAGAAGCAGGAGATATAATTGCAGTATGTGCAACAGGCGCATATAATTATTCCATGTCCTCAAACTACAACAGACTCCAGAAGCCAGCCGTTGTATTTGTAAATAACGGTGAATCAAGAATTGCCGTAAAGCGTGAAACTCTTGACGATATTATTAGAAATGATGTATAATTATGAATAATCTGACTATAAAATATAATGAACTCAGTGCAGAAGAATTTATTTATCTGTGGGAAAGTGTATGGGACGGTTCTCCATTTCTGGAACAGACTGAACTTGCAATGCAGAATACATTATTCAGAGTATCTGTTTTTGACGGACAGAATATTGTAGCCATGGCAAGAATGATTGGTGATATAGGTCTGAATTACTATATTAAAGATGTTGTGGTAAAACCTGAGTATCAACATCAAGGAATTGGTAAAATGCTTATTGAGGAGCTTCTGAAATTTGTCAGGGATAATGGCATTAAAGGAACAGGTGTTTTTGTTGAATTGTGTGCAATGCCTGATAAAATACCGTTTTATGAGAAACAGGGTTTTTATGCCAATGAAGCACAAAGATTAAAGCTTATGTGTGAAATTTAATAATTTTATAAACAATCCTGAGAAATCGGGATTGTTTTATTATACTAACAAATATGAAAGTCATAACTGATTTTTACATTGTTTATTTATTGACAAACTTCATGAAATGGTGTAAAATATAAGTATCAAAACCGAAAGGAATGATTTAAAATGGGTTCAACACTTACAGAAAAAATATTAAAGGCTCACCTTGTTGACGGCGAGTATGTCAAGGGTCAGGAAATCGGTATCAGAATCGACCAGACTCTTACTCAGGACGCTACAGGCACTATGGCTTATCTCGAATTTGAGGCTATGGGTGTGCCGAGAGTAAAAACAGAGCGTTCTGTTGCTTACATCGACCACAACACGCTCCAGAGCGGATTTGAAAATGCTGACGACCATAGATTTATCGGCAGTGCCGCTAAAAAACATGGTATTTACTTCTCACGTCCCGGAAACGGTATCTGTCATCAGGTTCACCTTGAAAGATTCGGCGTTCCGGGCAAGACTCTTATCGGCTCGGACAGCCACACTCCTACCGGCGGCGGTATTGGTATGATTGCAATCGGCGCAGGCGGACTTGATGTTGCCGTAGCTATGGGCGGCGGTGCTTATTACATAACCTGTCCGAAAGTTGTTAAGGTAAATCTTACAGGAAAGCTCAGTCCTTGGGTATCAGCTAAGGACGTTATTCTCGAAGTTCTGAAAAGAATGTCCGTTAAGGGCGGCGTAGGAAAAGTTATTGAATATGTCGGAGAGGGCGTAAAGACTCTTTCAGTTCCTGAACGTGCAACAATCACAAATATGGGTGCTGAACTCGGTGCTACTACTTCAATTTTCCCGTCTGACGAAATTACAAAGCAGTTCCTTAAAGCTCAGAAGCGTGAGGAAGTTTGGCAGCCGCTTTCAGCTGATGATGATGCAGAGTATGATGAAGAACTCAATATCAATCTCAGCGAGCTTGTTCCGCTTGCTGCCTGTCCTCATTCTCCTGACAATGTAAAGAGCGTTGAGGAAATCGGCAATCTTAAAATTGACCAGGTATGTATCGGTTCATGCACAAATTCATCATTGCTTGATATGCTTAAAGTTGCTCACATCTTAAAGGGAAAAACTGTTCACCCTGATGTATCACTTGCGATTGCTCCCGGTTCAAAGCAGGTTCTTAATATGATGGCTGAAAACGGCGCATTATCCGTTCTTATTGATGCAGGAGCAAGAATCCTTGAAAGTGCCTGTGGTCCGTGTATCGGTATGGGACAGTCTCCCAACTCAAAGGGCATTTCTCTCCGTACATTCAACAGAAACTTTGAGGGACGTTCCGGAACAAAGGACGGTCAGATTTATCTTGTATCTCCTGAAATGGCTGCTATTTCAGCAATAAACCGCTATCTCACAGACCCCCGCGAAATCGGCGAAATGCCGGAATTTAAGCTTCCGGAGGAATTTACAATCAATGATAACATGGTTGTTCCTCCTGCTCCGGTTGAGGAAATGGACAGCGTTGAGATTCTCAGAGGACCGAACATCAAGCCTTATCCGGAAACTGCACCGCTTCTTGAAACAATTGATGCTCCTGTATCGCTTAAAGTCGGCGACAATATCACTACAGACCACATTATGCCGGCAGGTTCAAAGATACTTCCGCTCCGTTCAAATGTTCCAAAGATTTCGCAGTACTGCTTCGCTGTATGTGATGAAAGCTTCCCGAAACGTGCAGAACGTCTTGGAAAGAGCATTATCGTCGGCGGTTCAAACTACGGACAGGGTTCATCTCGTGAACACGCTGCACTTGCACCTCTCTATCTCGGAGTAAAGGCTGTACTTGTTAAGTCATTCGCAAGAATCCACCGTGCAAATCTTATAAATGCTGGTATTCTTCCGCTCACATTCGTGAATGAAGCTGATTACGACAAAATCAATGAGGGCGATGAGCTTCTTCTTGCCGATGTAAGAAACGCTGTTGCAGAGGGTAAAACAGAACTCACAGTAGTTGATAAGACAAACGGTGCTGAAATCCCTGTACTCTGCGAACTTTCAGGACGTACAAAGGATATTATCCTTGCCGGCGGACTTCTGGATTACACAAGAGAATCCATGAAGTAATGAATAATCTGAAAATCAAACATGAAAATGACCGTATTTTCAGAGAAAATGATTTTCATGACATGATTTCGGAAACTGTATTTTCGGTTTCCGAAGTCTCTGAAATAAAGCGTGAAAAATATTTTTCCGTTGCAGAACATACAATAAAGGCTACTACTACACAGGCAGTTATCAGATATGCAGGCAAGGGAAATATAACTGCTCTAAACTTCGCAAATGCCAAACACGCCGGTGGTGCTTATGTAATCGGCGGAAAGGCTCAGGAAGAGGACATATGCCGTGCGTCACTGCTTTACTACACAATCAGGGAACAAAAAGACTATTATTATAAAAATATAGCCCATGTTATGCCGGATTATACTGATGTTATGATTTATTCTGTAAACGTCCCTGTTATCAGAAACGACGACGGCACACGCCTTGAAAAACCTGTTCTGTGCAGCTTTATAACTTCTCCTGCTGTCAACAGGACTTTTGCAAAGTTCATGTTTTCGGATAAGAAAATAAATAATATAATGTATACAAG
>CAMWRC010000048.1 GCA_947176565.1 uncultured Ruminococcus sp. | reverse complement strand
CGTTTTTTCAACAAGCTTATCGAACGGCTTTAAAATGTGTTTCTTCATATGCAGTATTCCCTTATGGCAGGTGAATTTTCTCCCGATTCGTTTGAACTTGATTTACATAATGTGATTCGTCTGAATTTCGGAAATGGTAAGTCGCTCAGATTCGGAGGCGTAATCGACCGCGCGGATATATGGATTCACGGAGATGAAAAGTATTTCCGCGTTGTGGATTACAAAAGCAGCGGAAAGGTTATAAATGAAAAAACTCTTGCAGGAGGGCTTAATCTTCAGATGCTGCTGTATCTTTTCGCATCGGCTGAAAGAGGTTCAAAATATGAGGGCTTTATTCCGGCAGGCGTACTTTATAATCCGATTCAGATTTCAGATATTGAAGCCGAAGAAGCAAAAATACCTGATTTCAACCAGACGGAAGTTGATTCGCAGCTCAGGACTACAGGTCTTATTATTGATGTCAGATATGTGCTTGAAGCAATGGAGAGCAAACTCAGCGGAAGATATATACCGGCAAAAATCAATAAGGACGGTACGCTCAGAAGTGGTTCGTCGGTTATTTCCAGCGACAGAATGGAACTTCTGAAAAGCTTTGTATATGAAAGTCTCAGGGAAGCCGCCGAATCTATGTACAGCGGAGATATAAATGCCGACCCGCTTATTGAAGGCAAAAAGCTTCCTTGTACATATTGTGCGTACAGTAATATATGCGGAAACAGAATCAGAAAGATTTTCCATAAGCCAGATGCGGAAAAAATCAAAAAAGCAGCGAAAATCTTAGGCAGAGAGGTGGAAAAATAATGGCAGTAGAATGGACAGAATATCAGAAAAATGCAATAAATGCACATGGAGCATCGTTTATTGTTTCAGCGGCAGCAGGAAGCGGCAAGACAGCTGTTCTTACAGAAAGGCTTATCAAACTTATTTCAGAGCCGGAATCCGGTGTAAGAGCAGACAGAATAATCGCCGTTACATTTACAAATGACGCTGCGGCTGAACTTAAAAAGCGCCTGGATAAAAAGCTCCGCGAAATGATTGAGATTAATCCTGACAATGCGTATCTTCTGAGACAGCAGGTTCTCTTACAGAATGCTAAGATTTCAACTATAAATTCATTCTGTTTTGAACTTCTCAGGGATAATATTACAAATCAGGGCATAACATCGGGATTCGGGATTCTTGATGAAAACGACGAAGCTGTTATAAAATCTCAGGCTATGGACGAACTCCTCGATTTCTACAGCAATGAAGAATATGAAAAAATCTCTCAGTTATATGATAAATTCTGTGTGAGAAATCATAATTCGCTTATATCGGCAATACAGACGGCAGATAAATTTCTTTCATCTGTTGCATTGAGCAGGAAATGGCTTGATACAGCGGTTAATGAATATAAAAAGCCATTTGAGCAGTCGATATATTATGAGGCTCTTTTTGAAAATATCATAAAAAATCTGCGAATTGCGGTGAAGCTTGCTAAAGATAATTTAAAGGCAGTTAAACAGATTTTTCCCGATATGATGGTCAAACAGGCTAAAGATTCGGAAACACAGGCTTCTTTTGAACTTGAAAAGGCTGAATTCATGCTGAAAATAGCTGAATCACACCGGTTTCCGACTGATGATGAACGGACGGCAATTGTGAAATTCGACAGACTTGTGATGGTATCAAAAAAGATTCCGCATAATGCAGCTTTACGCGAGATTTTCAAGGCAAGACGTGATAAGTTGAAAACTATACTTGTTTCCGCAGTAAATAGTCTTTCGTCAGCTCACAGCGATTATGAGGAATCGGCATCAGCAGCAGCTCTTTTGTGTGAAGCTGTTGAAAAGTTCCGAGAAATTGTATGGGAAAAGAAATGCGCCAAGAACGCCATAAGCTTTAATGACGGCGAACGTCTTGTACTGGAACTTCTTGTAGATTATGACGATGACGGAAATATTATACAGTCCGAAACGGCAAGACGTACAGCAGATTTCTATGATGTTATCATGATAGACGAATATCAGGATTCCAACAACAAACAGGATATGATATTCAAGCTTTTATCAAAAAATTATAAAAACGGCAGATACGGCACTAATGCCTTTCTTGTAGGAGATGTCAAGCAGTCAATATATCGGTTCAGGCTTGCCAATCCAAAAAATTTTATCAGAGTAATGGATTGCGCGGAACTTTATTCCGGAGAAACTACAGCGGAGAACCATTCAATACTTCTCAATAAGAATTTCCGCAGTTCGCGGGAAGTGATTGGTTTTGTAAATTTCATATTCGGCGGAATAATGACACGGGAATGCGGCGATATTGACTATACAAAAGATGAAGAGTTGTCTTTCGGTGCATCGCAGTATGATAAATATCCTGAAATAAACCGTCGTACACATATAAATCTGATTGATACTGATGAAAATGAATCAGAAGATGAAAACGGCACTGAATCTGAACCCGCCGGAAACATCGAAGCAGAGATAACAGCCGGAAAAATCGCGGATATGATAAAAAACAGCGCACCTGTTATAGAATCCGATGGCACGGTACGTCCGTGTACTCCGAAGGATTTCTGTATTCTTGTACGTAAGAATGATTACACGAATGTATATGTAAAGGCACTGGAAAAGCGCGGAATTTCTGCAAAAGGAAGCGATGAAAAAGGCTATCTGAAATCTCAGGAAATAGCTGTTCTCACTGATTTGCTCAGAATTATTGCAAATCCTTTGCAGGATATTCCTATGGCGGCAGTTATGGTATCTCCGATGTATCCCTTTAAAATTTCCGACCTTGCGTATATAAAATCGTTTGGCTGTAAAACACCGCTTTTCACGCTTCTTAAGCAGATTGTAAGCGGCGAATTTGAGGAATTTGATGTTTCTCTTGCGGAGCAGTGCCGGAAATTTATTGAATCAGTTGACAGATTCCGGATTAATTCAATAACTATGACTATCGGCGAACTTATAAATATGATTTATGATGAAACTGATTTTATTTCTGTAATGGAGCAGTATATCGACGGCGACAGGAAACGTGCAAATCTCAGGATTCTAATACAGTATGCGCGTAATTATGAATCGCTTGCGGCATCTGACGGAAGCGGAGGTCTCAGCGGATTTATACGCCATATTGACCGCGTTATTGAGAAAGGCGACTATAATCAGGGCGGAGTATCGGCTTCATCAGGCGATTATACTGTAGTTCAGACATTTCATAAATCAAAGGGACTTGAATATCCGTTTGTATTTATAGCAGAGACTTCCACAAAATTCAAGTTCGATTCCAATAACGTGATGTGCAGCGACGATGGCAGAATGGGATTTATACTCTATGATAAGTCGCTTGTAAGGAAATACAAGACGTTCCAGCAGATAATGCTCTGCAATGAGGGACAGCGCGACTCAAGAAGTGAGGAAATGCGTCTTTTATATGTTGGTCTTACAAGAGCAAGACAGCAGTTGTTTATCAATCTTAAATGCGGCGAAGAAGCTAAACAGCGAATTAATTCGCTTGTCAGTGAGTGTATTGTAAACGGAAACGATATAAGCAGTCTTGTATCAAATGCAGTAAGCTTTTCGGACTGGTTCTGGCTTTGCCTTATGATGCACAGTGAATTTCCGGCAATAGCGGAACTTGCCGGAATTGATTGTGATTTTGGATTTCCTGCATATGAATGCGATAAACAGCTTTTTGATTCCAAAATATGCAGAAATACAGAAAATCCCGAACTTTCTGATGAATCCGTACAGTATCCCGACGCTGACCCGAAAATTGTCAGTGAACTCCGGAATATCATCAGCAGCAGCTATGACAGAACACTTTCAGAAACTCCGGCAAAACTCAGCGTTACAGAAATATCAAAGAAGTTTGCGGAAGAAAAAGAATTTGATTTCCGCCTGAAACGCCCGAAATTTATCAGCGGAAAGGGAATGCTTACCGGAGCTGAACGCGGTACGGCAATACATACGTTTTTCCAGTACTGTAATTTTGATAATGCAATCAATGATACTAAAGCAGAAACAGAACGCCTGAGAATTGCAGGATTTCTTACAGCGGCACAGGCTGCGAGTATCAATTTCTGGAAGGTACGTGCATTTTTCAGAAGTCCGCTGTATTCGCGGATTAAAAATTCAATACGCTATGAACGTGAAAAGAAATTCACTGTTGCGGCAAGGGAACTTGCGGTTTCAGACCATGTTTTTGACCGCCTGAAAAATTCCGACGGCATGATAAAGGGAATCATTGACCTTATGTATGAGGAGCAGGACGGAATAGTTATAGTTGATTATAAATCAGACAGAGGAATTTCAGCCGGAGAACTCCGTGAACGCTATACCAGACAGCTTGAAATATATAAAGCTGCTCTGGAACTCACTACCGGAAAAACAGTAAAAGGTCTTTTACTCTATTCAATTGAGCTTGAAAGAGAAATCGTTATCAGATGAAAAATCAGTGAAATTTTAACAAAAATATTGACAGATATTTGTCAGAGTGCTATAATATTTTTTAGACGTTTTAATGTTGACAGTTTAGAAATATTTATAAGGGGGATTTTTTTCATGCTTCAACTGAAAGATGTCGTAAAAACTTACGGCACCGGCGATAATGTCGTAACTGCTCTGAACGGCGTCAGCATTGCGTTCCGTGAAAATGAGTTTGTGGCGATACTCGGTCATTCCGGCTGCGGAAAAACCACAATGCTCAATATTATCGGAGGTCTTGATCACTATACATCAGGTGACCTCGTGATAAACGGCATTTCCACGAAAAAATACAAAAGCCGCGACTGGGACGCTTACCGCAATCATTCGATAGGTTTTGTTTTCCAGAGCTATAACCTAATTCCGCACCAGACAGTGCTTGCAAATGTAGAACTTGCACTTACTATCTCCGGCGTATCAAAATCGGAAAGAAGAAAAAGGGCAAAGGAAGCTCTTGAAAAAGTCGGACTGGGAAAACAATTCAATAAGCGTCCGAATCAGATGTCCGGCGGACAGATGCAGAGAGTCGCTATTGCACGTGCGCTTATAAATAATCCTGATATTCTCCTTGCCGATGAGCCTACCGGAGCTCTCGACAGTGAAACTTCAATTCAGGTAATGGAACTGCTGAAAGAGATAGCCAAGGATAAGCTTGTTATTATGGTAACTCATAATCCGGAGCTTGCTGAGGATTACGCAAATCGTATAGTCCGCGTAAAGGACGGAAATATAGTTGATGACACCAATCCGTATACTCCGGAAAACGCGGAAGAAGAAAAAAAGGAAAAGAAAAAAAGAGTTTCCATGTCTTTCGGCACAGCGTTGTCATTGTCAATGAATAACCTGATGACTAAAAAAGGACGTACAATTCTGACAGCATTTGCAGGTTCTATCGGTATTATCGGAATAGCAACAATTCTTTCTCTTTCAACAGGAATAAATACATATATAAACGATATTCAGGAGGAAACGCTGTCGTCATATCCTTTGCAGATAACACGCGAAAATGCTGATACTTCTGCAATCATGACGGCAATGATGGACAGTCAGAAAGAATATGAGGACAGAGTTTTTGAACAGGATAAGCTTTATTCCAATACCATGATGTATGAGATGTTCAATAATATGAACTCCGCTGCAAAACAGATAAATAACATGAAAGATTTCAAGGCGTTTCTTGACAGTAGCGATGAAATAGCAGAACGTTCTACAGCTCTTGCATTTTCATATGATGTTCCGATTAATATTTATACGGAAGACCCGAACGGCGATATTATAAAAGTTGATTTCATGGATTTGTATGCTGACGCTTTTGATATGGGAAACAGTTCAATGGTAAACAGCATGATGAGCAGTGATATGTCAAGTGCCAGTATGTCAATGTTCGGATTTCAGGTTCTTGAGGAACTTCTTCCGCAGGAGGACGGCACAGGCGTAAACGATATTGTCAAGGAACAATATGAAATAGTAAAGGGCGAATGGCCTGACAGCTATGATGAAGCCGTTGTTGTTCTTACGAAAAATAATGAAATTCCTGACTTTTTCCTCTATACAATGGGACTTAAAGACCCTGCTGAATTTAAGGAGCATATAAAATCCGTTATGAATAATACTGAAATCGCTGACTATGGCGAAACGGAATGGGATTTAGATGAACTGATGAACCATAAGTTCAAGATGATACTTCCGTTTGAAACTTATCAGTATAATGACGGCGATATATCAGCGAAGAATCTCATGGAGAACGAGACAGGAATGGATTATCTGTTCAAATCAGATGATGTGGGTACTGAAATAAAAATCGTCGGATTCATACGTCCTAATGAAAATGTCAAGAATGCTATGATAAAGGGATATATCGGATATACTTCGGAACTTACACAGTATGCTGTAAACAGGACGAATGACAGTGTGCTTGTAAAGGCTCAGGAAGCCGATACGGAAAACGATTTGCTTACAGGCACAAAGTTCATGACAGATGATTATGTCGAACCTACTGACGAGGAAAAAGCTGAAACGGCAAAGGAATATATCAAATCAGCAGATGAGAGTGAAAAGGCAGATATTTATCGTTTTGCTATGTCTCAGCCTGAACCGGAACAGCTTCAGGCACAGGTTTCAGAAGCAATGAAAGATTTTGACCGCAATAAATTCATTGAGCAGATAAAAACACAGTATGCCGAAGAAATCGGCGTAAGTGCCGAACAGATAGAATCCTATACAGCATCAATGTCCGACGAGGAAATACAGACATTCGCACAGGAAGCCATAAAAACTCAGATTACAGAGCAGTATGCGGCACAGGCACTTGCTCAGCTGTCAGATAAGACGGATAAGGAACTTGCTAAGGCTCTTGACAAGGCAAAAATTTCGTCATATGTATATTCACTTATCTTTGATGAATATACTCCGGAGCAGATTTCGGATTATTCTCATGAGGATAATATGAAGAAACTCGGAAAAGCTGACCTTGATGACCCGTCATCTATAAGTATATTCGCACGTACATTTGAAGACAAGGACGCAATATCCGATATTATCGCTGATTACAACGAACAGCAGGAAGAAAAAGATGTTATCCATTATACTGATGTGGTTGCACTTCTGATGTCGTCAATCACAAGTATCATAAGCGGTATTTCTTATCTGCTCATTGCATTTGTGGGAATTTCACTTGTCGTATCATCAATAATGATAGGTATAATCACATATATTTCAGTTCTTGAGCGTACCCGTGAAATCGGTATTCTGCGGGCTATCGGAGCTTCAAAGCATGATGTTTCCACGGTATTCAATGCGGAGACACTGCTTGTCGGACTTTGTGCAGGACTTATCGGAATCGGCTGTACAATGCTGTTGAATATCCCGATAAATCTGATAATTCATAGTGTTACGAGTCTTGATACGCTGTATTCAAGTTTACCGCCGGTTGGTGGAATCGTACTTGTATGTATCAGTATGTTCCTGACATTCATTGCGGGACTTATTCCGTCAAGCGTTGCATCAAAGAAAGACCCTGTTGAGGCACTCAGAACAGAATAATATGATAATATAACAAAATCCCTTTGAATCTTATGACTCAAAGGGATTTTTTATTGATGTTATTTATTATTCAGCCGAAAGCTTTTTATACGTTTTTTCGGTAAATTTTTCAGCATACACAAGAAAACGTTTATGAGCTCCTTTTCCGATTTCTCCCTGCATATCG
>CAMWRC010000047.1 GCA_947176565.1 uncultured Ruminococcus sp. | reverse complement strand
ATACAACTACAACAACCACAACTACTACTACCACAACAACAACAACTACTACAACTACAACAACAACTACAACAACAACTACTACAACAACAACAACTACTACAACAACTACTACAACAACGACAACAACTACTACAACTGAGGAAATAACAACTACACGTTCAGGCGCTGTTGCTCCGGATACAGACATAAATACCACAACAACTCGTCCTACTATTGAGGGCGGCGACTTGGACGAAAATACTACAACAACAACTACAACAGAAGCAACAACAACTACTACTATCGTTGCAAATATCAATATCAGCAAGCAGGATATTCACGGTACTGAAGTGGCAGGCGCAACTCTCGTACTCACAGGTACAGACAGAGACGGCAATGCTGTTAACTTCTCTGCTGATGATGTAGAATTCGGCTATGGTGCTGAATTTGTAAGCGACGGCGCAGAACTGACATGGATTTCCGGTATGGTGAATACACTCATTAAGAATCTCCCTGACGGTACTTATGTACTCCACGAAACTACAGCTCCTGACGGATTTGAAGTTTCTGCAGATATCAGATTCACAATCAGAAGAGGTCACGTTATCGGACATGATGATGATACAGTCATTATGGTTGATACAAGAATCGGTGAAGTAAGAATCAGCAAGTCTAATGTATACGGTGATGAACTCCCCGGTGCAACACTTACTCTCACAGGCACAGATGCTGACGGCAATTCAATTACATTCGATTCCGAAAATATCATTCTCGGAAAAGGTGCACAGCTTGTAACGGCTGATGAATCTGGATTTACATGGATTTCAGGTTCAAGACCTACATTCATCAGCAATCTTCCTGACGGTACTTATGTACTCCATGAAGAGGCAGCTCCTAACGGATATAAGATAGCATCTGACATTACATTTACTGTAGATGACGGTGATATCATCGGCGAATCAGAAGTTAGCGGAAACATTGTTACTATGGTAGATGATATGATTTCCACAGACATCACTATCAGCAAAGAAAACATTCTTGGTAACGAACTTGCAGGCGCAACACTTACTCTTACAGGTACAGACATCACAGGCAGAGATGTTGAATTCAATGTAGATGATGTTACTGTAGGTGCTGACGGTGAACTTATCTCCGGCGGTCACGGACTTGCATGGATATCAGGTTCAGAAGCTACATCAATAAGAAATCTTGCAGACGGTACTTATGTGCTCCACGAGGTTTCAGCTCCTAATGGATACGAAATAACAACAGACATTACATTCACAATTTCAAACGGTGTCGTAAGCGGCGAAGTCGGCGTTGACGGCAATGATATCACAATGGTTGATGACTTTGCAGTTACAGATGTTGAAATCAGCAAGGTAAACATATTCGGCTCTGAAATTGCAGGCGCAACACTTACTCTCACGGGTACACACGCTGACGGCGGAAGCATAGAATTCTCAGTTGACGATGTTGTTATCGGTGAAAACGGACAGCTTGTTTCAACGGAAAATACAACAGAACTTAGATGGATTTCAGGCATAACATCTACAATGATTAAGAATCTCCCTGATGGTACTTATGTACTCCACGAAGTTGCAGCTCCTAACGGCTATCAGGTAGCTACAGACATCACATTCACAATCACAAACGGCATTCTGACAGGTGAAGTCGGCGTAAGCGGTGATTCCGTAACAATGGTTGACGATATGAGCGGAACTGATGTTTACCTCAGCAAGGAAAATGTTTTCGGTTCTGAGCTCGCAGGTGCAACACTTACACTCACAGGTACAGACTTCACAGGACATACTGTAGAATTTACACAGGATTCACTCGTACTCGGCGAAGGTGCCGGACTTGTAGGCAGCGGCAGCCAACTTACATGGACTTCCGGAACAACAGCTTCAATGGTTAAGAATCTCCCGAACGGTACTTATGTACTTCACGAAGTTGCAGCTCCTAACGGCTATCAGGTAGCTACAGACATCACATTCACAGTTACAGACGGCGTTGTAACAGGCGAAGTCGGAGTTGAAGGCGATTCTGTAACAATGGTTGACGATATGCTTACAACTGATGTAACAATCAGCAAGGTAAACGTAAGCGGTGAAGAAATCGCAGGTGCAACACTTACACTTACAGGTAAAGACTTCTTAGGAAACACAATCGAGTTCACACAGGATTCACTTGTACTCGGCGAGAGTGCAGGATTCGTAAGCAGCGGTGATGAGCTTACATGGACTTCAGGAACAAAGACCACACTGGTTAAGAATCTCCCTGACGGTACTTATGTACTTCACGAGGTTACAGCTCCTAACGGTTATCAGGTAGCTACAGACATCACATTCACAATCGAAAACGGCGTTCTGACAGGCGAAGTCGGCGTAAGCAGTGATTCCGTAACAATGGTCGATGATATGACTGTTACTGATGTTACAATCAGCAAGCAGGACATCGCAGGCAAAGAACTCAACGGTGCGTCACTCACACTTACGGGAACAGACTTCAACGGAAATGCTGTTGAATTTACACAGGATTCACTCGTACTCGGCGAAGGTGCTGCACTGACATCAGCAGGTACAGAACTTGCATGGATTTCAGGAAAGACATCATCACTTGTTAAGAATCTCCCTGACGGTACTTATGTACTTCACGAAGTTGCAGCTCCGGACGGATATGCAGTTGCTACAGATATTACATTCACTATTGCATCTGGCGTTATCGTCGGCTCTGTAGGAGTTGAGGGAACTACTGTAACAATGATTGACAAGAGAGTACTTGCAGAAGTTGAAATCAGCAAGCAGGACGTACTTGGCGAAGAACTTGCAGGCGCAGAGCTTACACTCAGCGGTGTTGATGCAGACGGTAATGATATTACTTTCGACCTTACACAGGTAGTTCTCGGAACAGGTGCAAAACTTGTAACTGAAGAAAACGGAAAGACACTCACATGGATTTCTGGTACATCTTCAACATTCATCAGCGAGCTTGCAGACGGTACTTATGTACTTCACGAAGTAGCTGCTCCGGACGGATATGCAGTTGCTACAGACATCAAGTTCACAGTAACTAACGGTGTTATAGCAGGTGAAGTAAGCGTTGACGGCAATACTGTAACGATGATTGATGAAAAGATTGTCACAACTTCAACCACAACAAGAACAACTCACAGCACCGCTGCTGCTACAACAAGAACAACAAGAACAACAGCAGCAACAACAACTTATTCAGCAAAGACAAACGCTCCTAAGACAGGCGATATCGGCGTAGGCGTTACAGGAATCGCATTGGCAGTAGCAGCTATGACAGCATTTGCAGTTCGCAGAAAGAGAGAAGACGAGGAATAATAATCCTGTTCTTCCCGAATGACGTATAAAAAAAGCTCTCCTGAGAAATCAGGGGAGCTTTTGTTTATTCCTGAAAAAATGCTTTACAAATTTTTAAAAATGATGTATAATTATTGGTAGAATGTTGTATGGCGGTGGAAAAATGACTGAATATCTGAAAAAATATATGGAACAGACAGAACAGCGGATTGAATCATGTTCTGATATTGAAAGTCTGAATGAAATTCTGGCGGAACATAAAGACAAAATCGCTTTTATGCAGCATGAAAGAATAGTACATTTTCTTGTTACAATGATGTTCGCAATCGTATTGAGTGTGTTCATATGCGCGTTTATATTCAGCGAAAATCCAGCACTTATGCTGCTTGTTATTATAATTATGGTATTGCTGGGATTTTATATCAAGCATTATTATTTCCTTGAAAATACAGTTCAGAAGATGTATACTGTATATGACAGAATATTGAATTTATATAAAGAAATGGAGAAAGATAAAAATGACTAAAAAAGAAATCGCGGAACTTGCCTGCATGGAACTTGAAAAAATATATCCGGATATTGACTGTACACTTAAATACAGCAAGCCGTATGAATTGTTGTTTGCAACACGTCTTTCAGCGCAGTGTACCGATGCAAGAGTAAATATAATAACAAAGACGCTTTTTGTGAAATATCCTGATTTACAGACGTTTGCAGATGCTGATATTTCCGAACTTGAACAGGATATAAAATCATGCGGATTCTACCGCGAAAAGGCTAAGAGTCTGAAAGGAATGGCGCAGAAACTTATTTCTGATTTCAATGGTGAAGTCCCTGATACTATGGAGGAACTGCTTACACTTCCGGGAGTTGGCAGAAAAACAGCAAATCTTGTTCTCGGCGATATTTTTGGCAAGCCGTCAGTTGTGACGGATACGCATTTCATACGCATAACAGGACGGCTCGGACTTACGGAAAATAAAGCTCCGGCAAAGGTAGAGGAGGATTTGAAAAAACTGCTTCCGGAGGAAACATCAGGTCATTTCTGCCACCAGACAGTACAGTTTGGGCGAGATGTATGCAGGGCAAGGAATCCAAAGTGTGAAGAATGTACGCTGAATTATTTCTGCCGGTATTATGCTTCACAGAAATGATTTCGTCTTTTTGTTAATGTGATATGAGGTACTGAATGAAAGGAAAAATTATTTTATTATTATTTGTATTTCTTATAACCGGAACTTCATGTGCTGAAATGACTGGAAGTGAAATATCTTCCGGTCAGACAATCGTAAAAACTGAAACTTCAGCCGGTACTGTCATGACAACTGAATCAATCAAAACTACTGCAATTAAAACAACCGAATCCGCTGAATTAACTGAAAGGCAGATTGTCGAAAAGGTCTGTAATGCGATATATGGGGATTATTGTGATAAATCTCTTATTGATGATACTATAAAACACCTTACAGACAATGTGGAAAGATTATCTGAAAAAGTATCAGGCGAAATAACTTCGGGGGAAGATGCTATAGAAAAAGCAAGAGCAGTTTTAATTGAGCTGGGACTGTCCGACTGGATAGAAAGAACAGAATCCGAATTTGTCACAATAAACGGAGAGAAAGTAAAATATCAAAGAAAAAACGAGCCTTATTCTGTGAATTTCTATGATGAATATGATGCCTGCTATATTGTGCCGAATCCTCCGTCCGGAGTAACAGATAACGGCAGAAATATTGCTTCTCCTGCTATGCCGCCGTATGTTATATTGCGTAAATCAGACGGAAAAGTTCTCGGAGTTTTTGTATAAAAATTTTTAAGGCATAATTTAAGTGCTGTTTAAGCGATTTTTTATTTATCTCACAAAAAATGCTTTTCTGTTTTGTCTATATATACAAAATCAAAGCCGCAGTATAAAAAAAATTAGGAAAAACTTGATTTTTTTAGGAAAAAATGCTACAATTAAAGTATCGGATTGAGGTCGTCGGATTGGTATGTCAGTTCTGACTGACCGGAAATATCACATGGAGGGAATTAACAATGCACAAATTTATGAAGAAAGCAGGAGCGGCTGTTATGGCTGCATCTATGGCGATTAATGGCATGGCTATAGGTGCGGTGAATATTTTCGCTGCCGATTCTGCAAAGTATGAGTTCGAGGACGCTGCAGTTACAGGTACTATCGCCGTAACCGATGATTCGGCTGCAAGCGGTGGAAAAATACTCTTTATGAAAGAGGACGGCACTATCAGCATGGAAGTTGAAGCTCCGTCAACCGGAATGTATACTCTTTCAATCTATGCAATGGGAGAGGGCGGAGATAAAATCCAGACTCTCGCTATAAACGGCGTAGACCAGGGAAATATCAGCATAGCCGAAAGTAAGACATATAGTCCGACTTCAATGACTGTAAAGCTCAATGAGGGTAAAAATACGGTTACTATAAGTAAATCATGGGGCTGGTCGAAGTTTGACTATCTCACAGTCGAGGCTGCTGAACTCAAGCCAATCAAGGCAACACAGACAACCTGCTGTGATGTTAATGCAACTGACGAGACAAGAGCTTTGATGTCATATCTCGCAAGCGTTTACGGAAACGGAATTATTTCGGGTCAGCAGGAAATCTATAGCGGCGGTCCTCATGGTTTAGAACAGGAATTTGAATATCTTGAAAAACTTACAGGTCATATGCCTGCTATACGCGGATTTGACTACGGTAATTTCTGCTGTCCTGCATTCGGAAGCGATGACGGCTCTACAGAGCGTGTTATTGACTGGGTAAAGAATAAAAACGGTATTGCCACAGCATCCTTCCATCTCAATGTTCCGAAAGATACAGCAAGCTATAATATCGGCGACAGAATAGACTGGGGTCAGACTACATACAGTCAAATCACAGACTTCTCACCTTCAAAAGTTGTTGTTGAAGGTACTAAGGAAAACCAGTACTATATGCAGGCTCTGACAACTCTTGCAAAGGAATTTAAAGAGCTTGAAGCTGAGGGAGTTCCGGTAATGTGGAGACCCCTTCACGAAGCTGAAGGCGGCGGCGGTGAAACAGGTTCATGGTTCTGGTGGGGCAGAGAAGGTTCAGAAGCTTACAAGGAATTGTGGAAATTCACATATAAGGTACTTACAGAGGACTTTGACTGTCATAATCTTATCTGGGTATGGAACAGCTATAATTATGAATATTCTCAGGACTGGTATCCGGGAGATGAATACGTTGATATTATCGGTTATGATAAGTACAACTGCTCAGACTGGTCTACAGGAACTAAAAAAGCATATCATAACGACAGCGCAATCAGTTCGACTTTCTACGGAATCATGGATAAGTATGACAGTACAAAGATGATTGCAATGGCTGAAAACGACAGTTTCTCAACTGTAGAGAATCTTACTTCCGAAAAAGCAGGCTGGTTATACTTTATGACATGGTATGATGCAGGCGGCAGTGCTGAAAGTGATAATCCGAATTTCCTTTCAGATCCGATATTCAATACAGAAGAAGATACAATCGCAATGTATCAGAGCGAATATTGTGTTACTCTTGATGAGCTTCCGGCTGACCTTTATTCAAAAGAAACTCCTAAGCCCGACCCGATTGAAACAAAGCCCACTACCACAAAAGACCCTGCAAACACAACAACTGTAGCAACTACAGAGGCTGACCCATCAAAGGATTACGGCAAGGTAATCTATGACAAAACTAAAAAGAGCTATCAGATAACGCTTCCGAAAGAAGCAAAGGAATTTTACATTGATGTCGAACTTCCGAAAAATGTCACATATGCAAACGGCGGACTCGGCGTAACTATTCCTCTTGACGGAGAGTATTACTGGTCTAATATTCAGTGGGAAGCCACAAAGAGCGGTTCTGTAAAGGTTAATGTTGTTGACAATCTCTTTAATATAACACTTGGTACAGATGAAATCGAGGACGAGGAGCTTTTCGCGAAACTCAAAGCCGAACTGGGCAAAGCTACAGTTTATGAGGGACAGGTCTGGTATGCAGGCGAGGGAGATAAAGCAGCTGATACCGACGGCGTGAAGATTATTTCTGCATATCTCAAGGACGAATCCACAACAACAGTTACCACAACTACGAAACCGGCTGAACCTGCAACAGGCGGCGATGACATTAAGGTTTCGATGTATGGCGATGCAAACTGTGACAATGAAGTCAGCGTAGCTGATGCTACATTAATTCTCCAGTACCTCGGAAACAAGGATAAATATACGCTTTCCGAACAGGGTGCTAAGAATGCTGACTGTTATAATCCGGGCGACGGACTTTCAACTATGGATGCTCTTGCAATTCAGAAACTTGATGCAGGGGCAATAAAGGAACTTCCGGAAATCGTTGCTGAATAATCTATAAATCATACTAATATAAAAGGGACTTCTGAGAAGTCCCTTTTTTGTTATTATTTATTATTATT
>CAMWRC010000046.1 GCA_947176565.1 uncultured Ruminococcus sp. | reverse complement strand
GTTTGCAGGAGGGCGGTGTTGATATGGAGCATATATTCCGGAAAATTACTGCGGCTGTTCTGTCATGTATTGCGGCACTGTCATGCGTTTCCGGATTTGCAGGAGCTGAAAAAACCGGCACTTTACCGGATTATTCAATTATAAATCCGGCAGATGAGAATATTGTTTCATACAGCAGATACCGTAGTGAATATTCCGGAATGAATCGTCCGGATTCTGAAATAAGAATAAATGCTGGTGATTTTGTTTCTGAGGGCTTTCCGGTTGAGAACATCGACGGCAGAAATGCTCTTGTCTGGAAAGATTCCGGAGACGATAAAATCACCTGCCGGACAGAAATTCTGGAAACCGGCATATACTGTCTGGAAATAAGTTATTTTTCATTTGAATCAGGAAATGGAAGTATAGCGCTTTCAATGAGTATAGACGGCGAAATTCCATACGATACAGCGTCAAGGCTTTCACTGAGCAGAGTATGGGTGAATGAAAACGATATACGCACGGATTCACGCGGAAATCAGATTCGTCCGGCTCAGATACAGCAGGAAATGTGGCAGAAATGCTTTTTCGGAGATTCCGACGGTATGACTTCTGAACCTCTTTTCTTTTATCTTGAAAAGGGAATACATGAAATAAGTTTCACCTCCGGACGCGCGGATTTCGCCGTAGAATATATGATATTCCGGAATCCGCCGGAAATTCCGTCACATATTGATTATCGCTCAGGAATAAATGCAGAGGATAATGCTTCCGGAGTAATACGCATAGAAGCTGAATCTGCTGTATATAAATCAGACCCTGTACTTGCTCCGGCGGTTGATAATTCAAGCTATCTGACATCACCGTCTGACCCTGTGAAGATAGTATATAATACTCTCGGCGGCGGGAACTGGAAAAAGCCTCTGCAATGGGTATCATGGGAAGTAAAACCGGAAAAAAACGGCTGGTACAGAATCGGAATAAAGGCTCGTCAGAATCAGAAACGCGGATTTTATTCTAGCAGACGGATATATGTTGACGATGAAATCCCGTGCAGAGAATTTGAACACGTGAATTTTTTTTATGATAATGACTGGAATCTTGTTGTTCCGCAGACAGAAAACGGAGATGATTTGTATATATATCTTGATTCCGGCAGAACGCATGTAATAACTCTGGAATGCGTGACCGGCGAAATAGGGAAATTTACCAGCCGTCTGAATGATACGGTTTCGGAACTTGACAGCTATTACCGGAAAATTGTTATGATAACCGGAACTTCGCCGGACAAGTACACGGATTATTATATTCAGGAGAAAATACCTGAGCTGATTGACGGATTCAGTCGTATATCAGGGGAATTAAGAGATATACAGAACGGAATTGAAAATCTTTCCGGAGTGTCAGGTTCAGAAGCATCAGTTCTGGAAAATATGGCGGTCATACTCGAAAAATGTATTAAAAAACCGCGTAAGATTCCGGATTATCTTTCACAGATAAAAGACAGCATAACAACTGTTTCGGCATGGCTTAGAGACTGCTGTGACCAGCCTCTTGAAGTGGATTACATTGAACTTGCGGCGGCAGACAGCGAATTTTCAGAATGCCGTGAAAAATTAGGAAAATCCCTTGCTTTCGGATTAAAAAGCTTTTTTGGTTCGTTTTCAGAGGATTATAACACATTGTCAGATATTTCCGGAGATGATGCGCTTGAAGTATGGGTTTCTCTCGGACGCGAACAGGCACAGGCAGTCAGCGAACTTGTAGAAAGCGGATTCGTTCAGGAATACGGAATACCGGTTTCAGTGAGTCTTGTTTCCGGCGGAATTGTTGAGGCATCACTTGCCGGAAAAGCTCCTGATGTTGCGTTATTTATCGGCGGTGAACTTCCGGTCAATCTTGCGGCGCGCGGAATGATTGCGGATATTTCCGGATATGACGGTTTTGATGAAGTGGCAGAGAGATTCCAGCAAAATGCGATGACACCGTATGAATACAACGGCGGAATATACGGACTTCCAGTAAGCCGGACGTTCCCGATGATGTTCTACAGAACCGATATTCTTCCGGAACTCGGGTATAATTCACCGCCAGAGACATGGACGGAATTAAAAAATATGCTTCCTGCAATCCAGCGCAGATATATGAACGTCGGACTTGTTCTTCCTTCGTCCGATATTTCTCCGGTTACGGAATGCGGACATACATTTGCAATGCTTCTGCTGCAAAAAGGCGTGAATTATTATAATGATTCAATGACAGAATCTTCTTTTGATTCAGATGAAGCTATGCAGTCATTTGAGGAATGGACTGATTTCTATACAAAATACAGCTTTGAACAGTCATACGACCCGTTCAGCAGATTCAGAACCGGAGAATATCCGATAATCATAGCAGATTATACGTTCTATAATCAGCTTTCGGCGGCAGCTCCTGAAATAAAAGGCTTGTGGGATTTCTGCTCTGTTCCGGGAACTGAAAGAGCTGACGGAATAGTTTCCCATGCTGCAAATTCAACAGGCACGGGAGCTGTTATATTCAGAAGTGCGGAAAATAAATCCGGAGCGTGGGATTTCATAAAATGGTTCACAGAAGCAGACACACAGGCGGAATACGGACGGATTTCAGAGGGACTTTTAGGAATTATGGGACGTTTTGATACAGCAAATACTGAAGCATTATCAAGGCTTTCGTGGTTGCCCGATGAACTGGAACGCCTTTACGCACAGCAGAATGAACTGATTGAAATTCCAATCACGCCGTCATCTTATGCAGTAACCCGTAATATCATGAATGCATTCCGCGAAACCGTGAACGAGAAAGAAAATCCGCGCGATGTACTGATATGGTATAACCGTGACATAAACGAAGAAATAACAAGAAAAAACAGAGAGCTGGAAAGTCGGCAGGAGTGATGAAAATGGCAGACAGAAAAAAGGCAGGGGATTTGTGGAAATCCATAAAAAAGAATAAAGCCTGCTATGCGATGATTGCTCCATTTATGATATTTTTTGTTATATTTACGGTTATTCCTGTAGTGATGTCAGTTCCTGTGGGATTTACTGATTTCAATATGGTTCAGATTCCGGAATTTGTAGGACTTTCAAATTATACCACACTATTTTTTTCTGACAGGATATTCATGAAGTCCGTAAGGATAACATTGATATTTGCATTTTTTACAGGACCGTTAAGCTATATGCTTTGCTTTCTGCTTGCGTGGTTTATAGAGGTTCTTCCTCAGAAGCTGAAACCGGTATTCACGCTGATATTCTATATGCCGTCAATGGCGAATGTGTATACGGTCTGGAAGTTAATATTCAGCGGCGATATGAACGGCTATCTCAATTCATTTCTCATGAATATCGGATTCATAAATTCGCCGGTACAGTGGCTTACTGACGGAAGATATGTTCTTGGTTCGGCGATAACAGTTCAGCTGTGGATTTCTCTCGGAGCAGGATTTCTTGCCATGCGTGCGGGATTCCAGAATATAGACCCTGTACTGTATGAAGCCGGAGCAATTGAGGGAATCCGTAACCGCTGGCAGGAACTTATATACATCGTCATACCGTCAATGGGACCTCAGCTTATGTTTGCTGCGGTAATGCAGATAGTAAATTCATTTACAGCAGGGACGGCAGCACAGAACCTTGTTGGCTTTCCAAGTACAGATTATAATGCACATACAATCATGACACACGCTTATGATTACGGCTGGGTTCGCTATGAAATGGGATACGCATCTGCAATATGTATGATACTATTTGTTGTGATGTTTCTATGCAATAAACTAATAAGCCGGTTACTGAAAAAATATACCGATATATAAAAATATTAATTTTTCCGGACAGGAAGTGAAATCTATGACACGCAGTACCGGCAGAATCAAAGCATCAAACAGACAGGCAGGAAGAAAAAAGGGCGGAACTGCTGTTCTTATCGTTTTTCTGTCAGTAACAGGTCTGTTTATGCTCATGCCGATATATCTTACAATAGTTATGTCTGTCAAGCCCGTTGAGGAGCTTTTTATATTTCCGCCCAAGCTTTATACATCGAATCCGACGCTTGATAATTTCCGTGATATGTTCAGGGTGCTGAAAAGCAGCAGGATTCCATTTTCGCGGTATCTGTTCAATTCGGTCGCGGTAACGGTTTCTGTTACGGTATTGCAGTGTGGAACATCGTCAATGGCGGCATTTGTGCTTGCAAAGTGCAGATTTCCGGGAAGCCGTGCGATAAACAGCATTATTGTTGTATCACTTCTGTATCAAAGCAATGTCATATATATTATGCAGTATATGGTAATGGCTCAGATGAGAATTATTGATAATCCGCTTGCACTGATATTGCCGTCTGTGGCATCGCCTATGGGACTTTTTCTGATGCGTCAGTCAATCAGTCAGATTCCGGATTCCATGATAGAAGCCGCTAGGGTTGACGGAGCGGGACTGTTCCGGATATGCTGGCAGATAGTAATGCCGAATCAGAAACCGGCTCTTATGACTATGATAATATTTGCATTTCAGTCCGCGTGGAATATTCAGGGTGAAAGTCTTGTATTTCATGAGCAGTATAAGACACTACCCACGGCAGTCATGCAGGCAGCATCAGCAGGTCTTTCCCGTGCAGGCGTGGCAATGGCGGCGGCTGTATTCATGCTTGTTCCGCCGGTGATTGTGTTTATGCTTGTGCAGAGGCAGGTAATTCAGACTATGGCACATTCCGGAATCAGGGAATGAGGTGACGGAGCTGAAAAATTTTCTTGTAAAGATTATTATAACTATTATTACAGTATCTGTATTATTCCGGATAAGCGTAATCACATCATATTCTGCTCCCTATGATGTATATAACTATGACAAATGGGGCGAAGCAGTTCCGTCACAGGCAGGGTATTCTCCGGAACGTTCAGTATCGGGATATGATTTAGGTGCAGGAGCTATGGATTCTCCGGCGGATATATTCTATGCCTATGATGACAGATTCTATATAGCCGATACCGGAAATAACCGTATTATTGCCGTGGACAGCGGATTTGAAAAGGCAGTCCGGATTTATGACAGTTTCAGAATGCCGGACGGAACGGAAACTTATCTGAAAAAGCCCTCCGGAATATATGTTTCTTCTGAAACTGAACTGATGTATATTGCAGATACAGAAAATTCCCGTGTGCTGATAAGCGATACGGACGGCAATTTTATAAGTGCAATAACAAAGCCGGACGATGTTTTATATGATGAAAAACGGACATTCATGCCGCAGCGTGTAATCGCGGACAAAGCAGGGAATATATATATAGTTCTCAGCAATATCACCACAGGCGCGGCAATGTTTGATTCGTCAGGAAAATTTTCCGGATTCTACGGTGCGAACCGTGTTCAGCCGACAGCAGAAATAATCAGGAATTATTTTTCGTCCCTGTTTATGTCTGATGATAAACGCTCCCGGAGAGTTCGGAATATTCCCGCAGGAATTACCAGTATGGATATTGACGGAGATTTTATATTCACCTGTACGGCTTCGGCTTCACAGAAAACAGATATTGTCAAGAAACTCAACAGCGCAGGAATAAATATATTCGCTGATATGGATATTGTCATAGGCGATTATGCTCCCGTGTATGATATATCACAGAATAAGCTTCTTGCACCGTCGATAACTGATATTGATATAGATGAGGACGGAAATATAAACTGTCTTGATTCTGCTTCCGGCAGGATATTCCAGTATGATGAGGACTGCAATCTGCTTTTTATTTTCGGAACAAACTCAGACCAGACAGGCGGATTCAGACAGTCATCGTCTCTGGAATCACATAGCGGACGGATTTATGTGACGGATTCACAGAAAGATACAGTAACTATATTCAGGGAGACGGAGTTCGGTGAAATAGTCCATAAGGCATCGGCACTGCATAACGGCGGATTCTATGAAGAAGCTCTTGAGCCGTGGATTGAAGTTCTGAATCGTGACGGAAATTACCGCCGTGCATATCTTGGAGTTGCCGCCGCAAAGCTGAGGGCAGGGGAGTATCGTGAATCCATGAAATATGCAAAAATCGCGGACAGCAGCCGGATATACAATAAAGCATTCGAGGGCTGGAGACTGGAATTTATGAAAAAAAATTCCGGAAAACTTGCTCTGTTATTTCTGATATTGGCAATATCTTTAATCATATGGAAACGAATCAGAAAGGCAGGGAAATCACATGGAGCTTAAACTTAAACCGTTTCAATGGGTTAAATATGCTGTTGTTCACCCGATAGAGGGTTTCGAGGATATGCGGTGGAAAAAGGCAGGTTCGCTGGAAATATCGTTTCTGATAATATTTATGCTTTTTCTTGCGGAGACAGCTCACGAACGGCTTTACGGATTCCAGTTTTATTCGTCATATGATAAGATATTCAGCATAGTTCCGTATATAGTAAAAAGCTTTGTTTTTTTCGGTGCATGGGTTGTGGGAAACTGGTCTGTATGCACGCTTCTTGACGGTGAGGGAACAATGAAAAATATCTGTATATACAGTTCGTATGCTCTTGTTCCATATATTATGCAGTTGTTTCTATGTACTGCATTATCCCATATTCTTATACGTGATGAATATATTTTTCTGCTTATGATACAGATTACAGGAACGCTCTGGACGGCTTTGCTGCTGTTTTCGGCAATCAGGTCGGTACACCAGTATTCTCCGGCAAAGACTATAGCAGCAATTCTGCTTACTGTTTTTGCGATGTTCATAATGCTTTTTCTTATGATACTTCTGCTTTCGCTGATACAGCAGGTATGCATATTCATATTTACGATATATACAGAAATATCAGTGAGGGGCTGATATATGATTAAAAAAATCATTATATTTATTCTTGAATCAGTATTCTGTTTTTTTATGGCGTTTATATCTGATGTTAATATTTCTTATGCTGAGGACAACAGTGATATTTTTCAGTGTGCATCAAATACTGATTATATTATGTATGCGGACAGAAATACCGGAAATATCAGCATAGAAAACAGGAAAACCGGCTATATCTGGAGTTCTGCTCCGGATTTTAAACAGGCTGATAATTCCGTTGAAATCACATCATCTAATATTATAAAATACGGAATACCTGAAAAATATTCCGTAAATAATATTCTCCGCTCCGGAGCTGATGACTGTGAAATCAGCGTCAAGCAGATAACCGACGGAGTCTGTGTGAATTATAAATATAAAAAAAGCGGATTTGAATTTCCGGTTGAATATATCCTCGAAAGTAACCGTCTGAGGGCGAGTCTGAAAGTAAGCCAAATCAAGGAAACGAATCCAGAAAATAAGGCTATGGAAATATCAATACTTCCGGATTTCTGTGCGGCATCTGCTAATGAGGACGGTTATTTCGTGATACCCGACGGAAGCGGTGCGATTATACGTTTCAACAGTCCGAAAGGAGAAACAGCTGATTCCTATTCGCAGCCGGTCTATGGCAGGGATATAACAGCAGTTCCGGCTAAAAAAGGTGCAGTTACGGAGCAGGTGTATCTTCCTGTATACGGAGTCGTTAAACAGGATAACGCAATGCTTGTAATTGCAGAAAAAGGGGATTCAAATGCTTATATTTCCGCGAGCGTATCCGGACAGTCCGGAAGCGGATATAATAAATGCGGATTCACATTTGTTCTCCGCGGAAGCGATACATATTATATTTCCGGAAAAAACAGCAGCAAGGTGACGGTTATTGAGGACGGAAATATTGATTCCGGCGATATAGAACTGCTGTATTATCCCATATCTTCGGAAAATGCCAGTTATATTGATGTTGCGGAATATTACAGAAATTATCTTCTCAATGAAAAAAATGTTCCGGTAAGAACAAAAAAAGATAAATCACATATATATATCAATGTTTATGGCGGCGTTCAGAAGAAAAAAACAGTTATGGGAATCC
>CAMWRC010000045.1 GCA_947176565.1 uncultured Ruminococcus sp. | reverse complement strand
GTTTTCGCCGGAAACTTCTATTTCGATTTTTCCGATACTGTCGGAGTCGATTTTAAACAGCTCATTATCGGCAAGAATTTCTGCCTGTTTCTGATTCTCATTTTCGCTTCTGGATTTTACCGCAATGAATGCACCGATTGAAATTCCGGACGCAATAAGGAGAGCGGCAATTGCAATAACAGCCTTTTTCATCAAGCGTATCTCCTTTTCAGCCATACGGCAAGACCGAGAACAGCAAATACAGCCGGCACTATAAAGAACAGACGAATAGCTCTTGTAGCGTCTTTTCCGTCCTCGAATGTCATAGTATCATATGAGTTGAATTTATTCTGTATACCCATATCAACATCACTGTTGTACAGCCATGAATTTGAAAACTGTATGAGACAGCGTGTTCCGACTGTTGGAATATGGAACGTATCATCAATAGGCTCATCGCAGCCTACAGCAATAAGCTTTGCGCCGGTCTGCTTGTTGTATGAGTAATATCCCATAATAAGCGGTTCATTTGATTTTGCTTCTGCTGATTCAGCTGTGGTGCTGTCTCCACCCATAGGTTCGCTGATACAGGTGTATTCTTCGCTGTCCATTGCAGTGGGCAGATTTTCGATTATCGAAGCCTTTTCAATCATTTCACTTGCCGAAGTAATTTCATAGAAACTTCTTATATTTGATACGCCGGCAGTATATATTCCGTTTGCAATGAGCTGATTCAGGTCAGTTGTAAGGTCTTCGGAGTAATCGTCGGATTTTGTAGGATATGTTACAAGAAAATATGCAGGGTCTTGTTCTGAATTAAGATTACGCAGCTGCCAGTCCGGATTTTGTTCCTTGATGATATTGTAATCCATTCCTATTTCAAATTTAGCAAGAAGATATTCGATATTTTCAAATCTTCCTGTTGTATCGCACGGAGAAAGCATCATCTGCAAAGAACCGCCGTTATCAATGTAATTACTTAGCTTTTCACGGTCGGAATCCGAAATATCGCGTGTAGGAGCGGCAAGACAAATAATAGCCGTATCTCTTGGAACAGTATCAACAGAGGAGAGGTCGAGTTCCTCAACGCGGTAATTTGCACCTCTTACAACATCGCGGTATGATGAATAATTTCCGTCAAGTGTTTTATCGCTGTAGCCTTTAAGGAAATAAATAGTGGGCAGATTTCCGGTAGTGCATATATAAATCGCGCCTGCAATGAGATTTTCGCCGGCGTACTCAACGATTCCGTTTGAATCGGTCTGGAAAAGATTTCCTGAAATCTGACGGATATTGTCTCCGCATTTTACAAAAATATCATTGCGGCTTACAGTAAGTGCGCCGGTAGGATTAAGTGATTCCGCAAGTTCCACATTTTCGTCGGGGTCAAAGCAGGTAAGAGTGATATTATCGCGGGAATCAAGTTCCATAAGCGTATGATAAACCGGCAGACAGTTTGCATCGCTTTTCAGATTAAAAAGAGAATTGAGGAAATATACTTCTATCTGTTTATCGGAACAATCATCAAGAAGCTGTTCAGTTACAGGGTCAAGAGAATATTTTCCCGATGGAGTGAGGTCGTAAACTTTGTCATAATAGCTGAAAATCATATTTACAGGAACAAATACCAGCAGAATTAGAAGCGCAAGAAGAATGGCGAATGCGCCGGAAAGATTCATTTTTTTGTTTTTCATAAATTATTACCCCTTTTTCCAGCGTCTTTTTTCAATTGATATATAATTCCATGCGAGAGATATTATTATAGCTGAAATAAAAAATACAATATCCGAAAGCCTGATGAATCCCTGAGAAAAGTATGCAAATCGAGGCTGTGCGGCAAATGAATAAACAAAAGACTGAAGCGTCGGATACTGAGCAATAAATTCAGTCATTGAGAAGTCATCAATAAAGATAAATACAAACATGATGATTTCGCCTATTACTGCGGCGATTATGGAGCTTTCCGTGAATGATGACACAAGCTGTCCTACAGCGATAAACATAGCTCCCCAGAGGAAAAATCCTATGTATGCGCAGGCGAGCTGACTTACAACGACTTCGCCTTTGATTGCCGTGAATATCGGGAAGAAAGCCGAACCGGCAAGCATAAAGAGAAATGCTGTGAGATTTGCGAGATATTTGCCGATAATTATCTGCACCACATTGACAGGCGATGTCATAAGCAGGACTTCAGTTCCGAATTTCCGTTCATCTGCGAAAGTTCTCATAGTTAATATCGGAATCAGGAATATAAAATAGAATATGCCATTGTAGAAGATTTCCGGGAATGTGAAATAGAATGTCGCCTGACTGAGATTGCCCAGAGCATTGTTGAACATCAGCGTAAACAGGAACATGAACAACGCAGTAACAACATAGACAAACGGCGTGTAGAAGAAAGACTGGACTTCCTTTTTGTATACAGAAAACATTATTTATCCTCCTTTTTATCGAGATTATCAGGATTTTCCGCTTTTATCTCGTCGTAAAGCTCCTCTATGCCCGATTTTGAGCCGGTACTGTTTATAAGCTTCATGAAAATGGATTCAAGGTCAGGTTTCTCGGTAAATATTTCGGAAATCATAATGTTGTTTTTCAGGAGTTCAGTCATTACTGACGTCCGTATATCGTCGGCATTACAGCCGTTTTTGAGCTGTACTGTGAAATCAAAGAAATCGTTGCCCTCGGCATCAATTTTTGAGATTTCCTCAACACCCTTTGTGAGTTCTATGATATTTGCGGCGGTTGTTCTGTTTCCTTTTATCTTGATGTGGAGAATTAGGCTGCCGCCGAGGGAATTTTCAAGATTTTCGATAGTATCGACAGCTTTAATGTCGCCTTTGTTGATTATTACAACTCTGTCGCAGACTGCGCTGACTTCTGAAAGTATATGCGAACTGAAAATTACGGAATGTTCTTTTTTAAGATTCCTGATAATTTCTCTTACTTCGGTTACCTGTTTCGGGTCGAGACCAACTGTAGGTTCATCGAGAATCAGAAATTTAGGATTTCCGAGCAGAGCCTGAGCGAATCCGACACGCTGTTTATATCCTTTTGAAAGATTTTTGATAAGCTTGTCCTTTACGTCCGTGATTTTGAGGAGTTCCATAACACGCTTGATTTCATCGCTTTTTTTCGCCGCAGGAATCCGTTTCAGACCGGCGCAGAACGAAAGATACTCCCTTACGCGCATATCCGGATAAACCGGCGGAATTTCAGGGAGATAGCCGATATTTTTTTTAGCTTTCACGGGTTCTTTCGTGATGTCGCTGCCGAAGATGGTGACTTTTCCTGCGGTCATTGGCAGAAATCCGGCAATCATATTCATAGTTGTAGATTTTCCTGCGCCGTTAGGACCGAGAAATCCGAGAATCTCATTATCATTTATTGTAAAGCTTATATTGTTTACAGCGCGGTTGCTGCCGTAATACTTTGTGAGTTTTTCAATAGTAACCATGAGCTTTTCCTTTCTTTTCGGGAATCTATTTATTATCACAGTATAAAGATTCCGGATAATGTAAGACCCGAATATAAATTTTTATGCTGTACAGCCGGTATATAATAAAGTAATATTTCAGACTGCACATACTAATATATTATCGCAGATAAATATGTACGTGAGATGAATGAAATATGTATAATCTGTTAAATCGCGGATATGAAATTTTTAACAGCTGTGCAAAATCATAAAAAATTCTACATCAACTGTGTGTGAAATTTGTGAAAGCACATTGTATATAAGATGAATTATTGCACTAATATTAAATTTATTTTTTTGTTCATTATGCGTACTTAAACTTGATTCCCTCAGAAATAAGTCAATGGACAAAATATACAAAAAACATTTCCGTAATTGTGCAATACACCAAAAAATTATCAGCAATATATTTAAAATACTCCAAGCTGTTGACAATTAATGAAATTTGCTTTATAATATTATTGAAAATAGTTTGAGAATTGTGTGAAAGCTCCGCAGCTTCGCACAGTGTACGAAGTATTTTCGTATACGTCCCCCCATGCCGCGTGAGGCTGGGGTTCACCATTTTTCTAAACCAATTATATTTATTGAGAGGGGTTAAAAACAATGATAAGCAAGAAGAACAAGGCGCTTACAAGCGGAATCCTTGCAGCTGCTATGTCAGCTACAGCTATCATTCCTGCTTTCGCTTCAGCAGCTACTGAATATGCTACTGAGGGCGGCGCAAATGAGTCCTATGCTGCAATGTTCGAGTCACTCTACGATGACGTTATCACTAATGGTGTTGCTAACGGCTATATGAGCGACAAGACAAACGGCGATTCTTTCGGTATTCCTTACCACTCAGTTGAGGAACTCTGCGTTGAAGCTCCTGACTACGGTCATGAGACAACATCTGAGGCTATGTCATACATGGCTTGGATTACAGCTATGCACGACGTTCTCGCTGATAAGGGAATAATCAACGCTTCAAGCAAAGACCTTGAAAAAGGCTGGCACACCGTTGAAGCTATCATTCCTGGCTGGTCCAAGAATGCTTACGGCGCAAACACAGACTATGGCTCAATCTGGAAGCTTGAAAGACTTAAGGCTGACCCGGCTGCTGAAGGCGACCTTCCGAGCGATTACCCTGTACCGCAGTACGGCGGAGACGCTGTAAACCCGATTTTCAACGACATGAAGACAGCTTACGGCAACGATAACGGTTACTACCTCATGCACTGGCTCGGAGACGTTGACGACTGGTACGGTTTCGGCGGTGGCAAAGGTCAGTTTACATTCATCAATACTTTCCAGCGTGGTAAAGAGGAATCATGTTTCGAAACAGTTCCGCAGCCATGTCTCGAAGAACTTAAGTACGGTATGACGGAGATGAAGGACCAGGATAACGGTTCCGGTATCAAGGGTATCTTCAACGGCGTAGGTCAGGTTCCGAAGCAGTACGCTTTCACAAACGCTCCTGACGCTGAAGACCGTGCTATCCAGGCTATCTACTTTGCAAATCAGTTCGGACTCAATACAGGCGAACTTTCAAGCCTTGCTGGTAAAATGGGTGACCAGTGCCGTAACGACATGTTTGATAAGTACTACAAGCCAATCGGCTGTCAGAATACACAGGCAGGCTCCAGCATCGAAGGTCAGCACTTCCTTATGGCTTGGTATACATCATGGGGCGGAGCTCTCCAGGCAAGCTATGGTAACTATCAGTGGGCTTGGCAGATTGGCTGCTCACACTCACATCAGTTCTATCAGAACCCGCTTGCTGCTTATGCTCTCGCATATGATCCGGCAATCAGCAAGGGTATGAAGTCAAATGGTGCTAAGGCTGACTATGAGAAGTCACTCCAGAGACAGATTGAAATGTATCTCTGGCTCCAGTCTGCTGACGGTCCGTTCGCAGGCGGCTGTACAAACTCCAAGAACGGTAGATACGAGAAGTACACAGACGAATCAACATTCTATGATATGGCATATGTTGAACACCCTGTATATGCTGACCCAGGTTCAAACCACTGGATTGGTAACCAGGTATGGTCTGCACAGCGTCTTGCTGAGCTTTACTACTATGTTGCTTCCAACAGCGATTTGATAGCTCAGAGCGGTGACCAGTCAAGCCAGACATACGGCGGACTTTCACTTGAAGAGGCTCTCGATTCACTCGTTACAAGATGGGTTGAGTGGTTCCTTAAAAATACTCAGTTCGACTATGCTGCTGAGGACGGTACAATAATGAAGTACGCTATTCCGTCTAACCTCGACTGGAGCGGTCAGCCTAAGACATGGACAGGAACATATGACCCGAATGCAAACAGCGGTCTTACCTGCACAATCACAGGCTACGGTCAGGGAGATATCGGTTGTGTATCTTCACTCTGTAATACTCTTATCTTCTACGCTGCTACTAAGGGAACTCCTGCATCTGCTGCTACAAATCCGAATGGTTCAACACTCGGCGAAAAGGCTCTCTACACAGCTAACAAGCTCATGAGCCTCCAGTGGAACAACGCACGTGACGAAATCGGTCTTGCTTACGAAGACCACAACGGTTCACTCAAGAGAGTATTTGAGCAGGATGTTTATATTCCGGCTGATTACCACGGCACAATGCCTGACGGTTCTAAGCTTGAATCCGGTGCTACATTCAGCTCTATCCGTGAGAAGTATTCCACAGTTGATATGTACAATGAGTGTAAGGCTGTTTATGATGCTACAGGTGCAACAGATGATTACACATTCAAGCTCCACAGATTCTGGCACATGGGCGATACTCTCATGACAACAGGTACAATGGCACTTCTCTATCCTGAGGTTAAGCCGCTCGCAGAAGATGAGGGCAATGTTACTCCTCCGACTACAACAGAGCCTGGTGAAAATTTAGAGGCTACTCTCTGGGGCGATGCTAACGTTGACGGCGTTGTAACAGTAGCTGATGCTACACTTATTCTCCAGTACCTCGGAAACAAGGATAAGTATGAGATTGAGCCTCAGGGTCTTATCAATGCTGACGTTGTTGACCACGGCGAAGGTCTTTCAGCTGTTGATGCACTTTCAATCCAGATGTGGGATGCTGGTCTGTTCGAATCTTCTGAATGGCCAATGACAAATGAAAGACACAACGCACTTGCTACTAATTAATCGATTTGTCTGAATCAGTTCAATAGATAATAAAATACACTCTGCGGTAAAACGCAGGGTGTATTTTTTAGTCTGTTCGGTATGAGATACTGAACGGGAATATTTATATAAACAAAAAATCCTTACCATAAAGGTAAGGATTCTGGTGCGAGTAATGGGACTTGAACCCATACGTCCTTCGACACACGCCCCTCAAACGTGCCTGTCTGCCTATTCCAGCACACTCGCATCAACACTATTTAACAATCATTTCCCGACTGCTCATATATTATACCATATAAAAACAGATTTGTCAAGCCCTTTTTCAAAAAAATTTGAAAATTTTTCAAAAAAATTCAGGCACATCAGATTTTCCCCGATGTGCCGTCGTTTTCAGACAGTATTGGTGCTGGTTGTAAGTATTTTCATTGATTTGAGATGATAACCGTTGTCGGTCGATGTAATAACAAATTCCACGGATTTTGAGGAGGTCCTCGGAAGCCATGCCGGAAGTTCGTCAATATAGTCAACAACAAGTATATAATCGTCTCCGCTTTTTGTAGCTCCGCGTACCTCCGGCGAATAGGTATGTGTAACAGGAGCAACCGGAACATTATATAATTGTGTCTCCTCATTGTAGTAGAACCGTGATTCAGCAGGTCCGACTGTTGTGTGTACAAGTTCCGGAAGTTCATTTCCGAAAAGCTTAACAGCATATGCTTCAACATCAGCTGCTGGTATCATTACAACATCAAATGTAAGTTCATACTGTTCGGTGATACCGTCAGTCATAATCATTGACCATATGGCAGCGGTAAGTATCTGTTCAGAAGTAAGTTCGGCAGGAGTTTCAAATGATTCAATATCCATAATTACGGCAGGATACAGGAATTTCTCAAAGTTTTCCCTGTTAGGGTCTCTGGATTTGAAAGTGCCAATCATGTCAATTCCCTTAGCAACAACAGCAATCAGTCCTATACAGGCAAATACAGCAAATATTACGCCGAAAACAGAGTATGCAGTTCTTTTTAATTTCTTTTTGCGTCGTTTTTCATCTTGTTCTGTAGAATCATTCTGCTGATTGATTATTTCGTCGGGGTCTTCGTTGAGTATATGCTTGAACAATTCAATAAATCCGCCGGAAACTTCTTTCGGTTCGTTATTTTCTGATTTGTTTCCGGAATTACAGGAACGTTCCGGTCCGTCTTTTATTTCCTCTATGGAAAAATTATCAGATGCACTGAGCGTTGCATTTGTAGCATTTTCAGCGGCTTTGCGTTCAGCTTCAAGGCGCTCCTGTTCGGCTTTCTTGGCTTTTTCAGCTTCAAGACGTGCCTTATG
>CAMWRC010000044.1 GCA_947176565.1 uncultured Ruminococcus sp. | reverse complement strand
ATAATATATCTATATGCGGATAAAACATATTTTTTAGAGACTATCGGAAGCTGTCCGTATTCTGTCTCTGATATATGACATTCTTTTTAACGGAGGTTCAAATGAAATCTATTCTGTCAAATAACTGGACAAAACGATTTGTTTCTGTTATCGCTGCACTCTATACAGTCGGTGTCTGTATGCTGAGTTATTTTTCGGTTTTTTATGATATTTATGTGGAGTCAAGAGTTTCGCTCTGCCTGTTGGTGTCAGCAGTATCTGTTATTGCCCTGATACTCATGCTCTATACACGCAGTCAGCTTCTTACTAAAATATCGAGCTTTGTCATACTTTTTGCCATGATACCGGTAGTTCTGCTGTATTTCAGCGAAAAGGCTCTGCTTATTCCGATAGTCGCGACAGGAATTATTATTCTTCTTATGTCCGGTGCAGGAGAGGGCAAAAAAACACTTTTCGGAACTATAATACTTCTGCTGTATATTTTCGGTGCACTGGGATATTTTCTGTTTACTTCCTTTTTTATTACTCATGCCAAAACAGAGGTTATCAAGGACGGAGAATCTCCGTCAAAATTATACCGTTACAGAATCGTAAATACCGAAGATACTTCCGGAGGAAGTACCGCTGTATATATAGAACCAAATACCGCTGACCTCAAATATCCTTTTGTTACTTTCAAGCTCAAGAATATGGAGAGAGTCTGCTATATGGAAAGACCTATAAGCGGAAATGTCGAGATTCAATGGGCTACACAGAGCCGCAGCGATATAACTTCGCAGCTTGGGAGTATTTCCGAAGATATTATGGTTACTCTCAGTGATGATGAACTTGAACAGCTTGGATATACAAAAGATAATACATTCCAGATTTCAGGTATAAATGTGTACAAGCGTATGGAAATAGGTCTTACGGCTGCTGATGTTTCTCCTCTCAAACTTGATTCACTTGCAGATGCAGAACTTGCGGTTTTTGATATAGGCAGGGATTCCGAGGGAAAATATTTTGTCCTTGAGCCTACAGATGACCTTTATCTTGTGACAAAAAAAGAATCAGGAGAAAAAATATATCTCAGCGAACTTGATAAAAAGGGTGTAAGTGAGTTCAATTATTCTCATCTCAATGATTACGGATATACTCTCTTTGAACTTGAAAGAGATAATACAGTTCCGCTGTCGTCTCTCAATGATGTTCAGCTCGGAATGCTGGGAGTATCTGACGAGGGCGATGTGCTTGCTTTCAACGGCAAAATCTGTTTCCGTTTCTATGTAGCGGAGATTGAGGATTATTTTGATACAGAATCTCGTAAGCTTTCAGTTGATTTATTAAGCTGAAAAACATAGGTAATATTCTGCATATTGTGCCTTTTTTCCGTCAATAATAATGGCGGAGGTGTTATACATGAAAAATTTTTCTGGTAACAATAAAGGCTCAAAAGGATTTTATGCAGCTCTTGGAATAAGTGCTGTAATGATAGGTTCAGCTTGTTATTTTGCTTACGAACAGGGCGAAAAGCTTACTAAGGATTTTACAGCGCGGAATATCCCTGCTGAATCTGAAGAAGCTGTGGACAGGCGTGTAAATGATTTGCCGAAAGGTACTGCGCCGACATATCGGGTGACTGCTGTTGCATCAACAACGCGTACTATTACAGTTACACCGGTAGCTACTGCTCCACCGGTAGAGACCATGCCTGCGGAAGTAATACTAATTGACCCTGCTGAACCTGTAGCAGTTGAGGAGGAATATGTTCCGGTTGAACCTGCGGCAGCTGAGGAAGAAGTTCCGGTTGAATCTGTTGTAAATACCGCAAAACTTGAAAATGTCAAGCAGCCCCTTGCGGAAATGGGCGATGTGATAGGCGTTTTCAGTAATGGCGAACTTATAAAAAATCCGACAACCGGTTCATGGCAGACCCATAACGGCGCGGATATTGCCGCTGATGTGGGAGCAGAAGTATATGCTGTTTCAAACGGCGAAATAATGGAAGTTAATAATGACCCCGTATGGGGAGTTACTGTTCTGCTGAATCACCACAATGGATATGAAACAAGGTATTGTGGATTATCGCAGGGACTTGATGTTCAGAAAGGCGATACCATAGTGAGCGGAGATTTGATAGGAACAGTAGGAGATACAGCAGATATTGAAAGTTCTCTTGCGCCGCATCTTCATATTGAAATGCTGCACAACGGCAGCTATATTGACCCTATAGCCGAATTAGCCGATTGATTATTTATTAAAAGCAAGCCGTCGCGGAATCCGTTAAACTGATAACCGGATAGAAAGACGGCTTGTATTATTATTAAAAAAGGTGAAAATTATGAATCTTACTAATTCAGAAATAACTGCTAAGGCTGAGTTAAGTCTGAGAAAGAAATTCAAAAAAAGCATATGGTGCAGATTTACCAAAGGAATAAATGAATATGAACTTATTCAGCCGAATGACAGAATAGCCGTCTGTATATCAGGCGGAAAGGATTCAATGCTGATGGCTAAACTTTTTCAGGAACTGAAACGGCATGATAAATTCCCGTTTGAAGTTGAATTTATTGTCATGGACCCCGGATATAATTATGAAAACCGCTGTAAAATCATTGAGAATGCGGAAAAGCTGTCTGTTCCTATAAATATTTTTGAATCGGATATTTTCAGTTCTGTGACTCATATTGAAAAGAATCCATGTTATATATGCGCTCGTATGCGCCGTGGATTTCTCTATAATAAAGCAAGGGAACTAAAATGCAATAAAATAGCTCTTGGTCATCATTTTGATGATGTGATTGAAACCATTCTTATGGGAATGCTTTACGGCGGACAGGTTCAGACGATGATGCCTAAGCTTCACAGCACGAATTTTGAGGGAATGGAGCTTATACGTCCAATGTATCTTATAAGAGAAGCCGATATAAAGCATTGGTGTTCATATAACGAGCTTGATTTTATACAATGTGCGTGCAGATTCACGGAAACCTGTTCAGATGTTAGAGAGGACGGTCATTCTGTATCAAAGCGTATGGAAATAAAATCACTTATTGCCCAGATGAAAAAAATCAATCCGCAGGTGGAAAAGAATATTTTCCGGAGTGTCGAGAATGTGAATCTCAGCACGATTATTGCATATAAATCAGGCGGAGAAGTACATAATTTTCTTGATGAATATAATAAATAAAAATAAGGGACGCTTATCATGCGTCCCTGTGATTTTTTTATCCGGCATTAGTTGTTCCGCCGGAAGTTGTCTGTACAGCAGTTGTTTTTGTATCTGTGGTTTCTGTGTTTTTATTCTTGGTATTTTTTGTATCTTTAGTATTGCTGTCAGTCGTGGTTGTTGTGGTGGTCGTAGTAGGCTTGGTTTTAGCTGTTGTGCCGTTGCGGACTTCCGGCGGAAGTTCCTGTTTTTCAGCCTTTGAGCCGTTGATTCCGAAGCATTCCTGATAAGCAAGTATAATATCGCGCACCATGTATTTTGAATATTCACCGCCCTCGATAACACCAGCAAAAGCGATTTCAGGCTTATCGGCAGGTGCAAATCCGATAAATACAGAATTTTGCTTGCTGAGGTCGTTTGCATCAGTCTGAGGAGTACCTGTTTTTATGGCAACGCTGAATCCGAGATTCGTGAGGGAATACGGAGCAGGAACATTGAGTGCAGCATCTTTCATTCCACTGATTATATAATCATAAACGTAATCATAATTCAGGTCTATAGTTTCAGCGATAGTTTTTTTCGTTTTTTCAATCTGCTTGTTTGTGCCGTAGGTATAGAGACTGTCTACCAGATACGGCTTGTATCTGACACCCTTATTTGCTATAGTATTTGCAACGGTTGCAAGCTGTAATGGTGTGAATCCGCAGTCCTGATTTCCGATACCAGCCTGAATAACATAGCCGATATACCACGGCTGACCACGTTCGGCGAATGTTTCCGGATTACAGAGGAATCCGCCTGCATCGCCTGTTTCAAGTCCGAGAGGAGAGCCGAGACCATACAGCTTAGCATATTTTGTGATGTTGTCGATTCCTAAATTGCGCGCTGTTTCGTAGAAGAATATATTGCATGAAACGCATATGGCGTTCCGCACTGAAATATATGAATGATAGCCGGTACACTGAAATGAACCGCCATAGAAATCATAGTATCGTGTGCAGTTATATGAAGTATTACCTTTTATGACTCCCTCATTCAGACCGGCAGTTGCTGTGACTGTCTTGAATGTTGAGCCGGGGAGATACTGACCCCATGTACATCTGTTGAACATAGGGGAATTGGGTTCTTCAAGAAGCTTGTCATAGTTCTCCTCAAAATCCTTGAGGTTATATGTCGGAGCAGTTGCCATGCCTCTTACTGCACCGGTTTTTGCATCAAGGACAACCAGCGCGCCCTTTTCAACTTTATGACCGCCGTACCAGCCGAAATTCTGGAGAAAATTATCCAGTACGCCCTGTAATTTCAGCTGGAATGCTCCGTCTATGGTAAGTTTTACGGTTTCTCCTGGAACAGTATCGCTTATAGTACGTATATCGACTATTGCATCGTTGAGAATAGTAACTTCTTCGATACCGCTTTCTCCGCGGAGTTCGGATTCCATAGCTTTTTCGATACCGCTTTTACCGACTATGTCGTCCATATTGTATCCTTTTTCTTTGAGTTCGTCGTATTCCTCGGCGTATATAGGACCGACAACGCCTATTTCATGCGGAAGTATATCTCCGCGGACAATGCTTCTGTCGGCAGATTCAACGGCTTCAATTCCGCGTAAAACGGTACTTAGACCTTTCATACGGATTACAGTTGCAGTATTTACGTTTTTGGCAAGAACAAAATCCGCACTGTAGGAAAAATCCTTTGCAAGCATTGCATAACGCATACCGGCGATTATACGTTTTTCCTCGTCGGTATAATCATCTGATATTTCATAGTCGGAAATCAGCTTGTCTATACAGTTTTCAGCGGTTGCGTACACATTAAGTCCGAGAAGTTCCGTGACTGATTCCGTATCGTCATCTGTATATGAATAAGGTTTTTCCATTGTGACCGGCAGAATGTCATCAAAGCTGTGTTTTTTGTCTGCGAGTTCCCTGTAGCACTGAATAAGAATTTCATTTCCTTCCTGAAATTCCTGCGGAAAAAACGCATATTTCAGAACTATATCAGTTCTTCCGGTATTTTTTATTATTTTATTTCCCCTGTAGTCAATGATTTCTCCACGTGTAGGCAGTATTTCACGCTGAAATGTAGTTGCTCCGCTGTCGTATCTTGTTGATGCCACAGCATCTTCGCCCTCTACAA
Organism: uncultured Ruminococcus sp.; assembly: GCA_947176565.1. Classification (GTDB taxonomy): domain Bacteria; phylum Bacillota; class Clostridia; order Oscillospirales; family Ruminococcaceae; genus Ruminococcus. The sequence continues at coordinate 2,651 of CAMWRC010000044.1, read as the reverse complement.
TCTGGAGCTTCATAAGTTTTACTGCGCCGGCTGCTCCGAAAGATAGAATAAGAAGCACAAAAATAATTGATTTTATTGTATCAGCCGCTTTGTTCATCTTAACCTCCTGACTGCATGATTTTCAGCTTTCATTATTATTCTAATTATTGCGAATGACTTCTTCTATAGTGAGATGTTCCTTAGGCATAAGCAGATTATTTATGATTTTGAATATTATATATAGAATAACTGATGAAATCATAGTGTAAATCCATACTCTGAGAGTTGTATTCCGGAATATATTGTTTACATTCTCGTAATCCCACAGCTTATAGAAAAACTGGAAATCAAGAAAACACTGCAAAAATGTCATAACCGCTGTAAGAACAATATAGTTGATGAATTTACGCCGGAGATACAGTTCAAATACAAGCGTCATGGCTGCGGAAAATATTGTAAGAATAACAGCATTATATCCTACAAGTCTGCCGCAGGCTATATCAATCAGAAATCCGCAGAAAGCACCAGTATATGCTGATGCCATAATGTCATTGTTGACAGCGATGCATAATGCGACGGGAACAAGGAGAACAGGTTTTTTCCACGAACCTGTTGTCATAATTACGAAACTCGTAAGGATAATGACATAGTACAGCGTCCAGCGCAGCGTGGTCTTGAAATAGAATATTCGTTTTTCACGAGTTGTCTTTATCCTCATTTGCTGCCTCCATCGCTGCTTTCTTTTCTTCTTCTCTTTTGGTATTTATATCTTTTTTCTTGTCAAAATTTATAATTACAAATACTGAGCTGATACGTGAAATATCTGCACTTGGTTTGATTTCTGCATAAGCGGAAAGACCATTTGCTTCAACACCGATTTCTGTAACAGTTCCGACTGCGTAATCTTTCGGGAAAAGACCGCTGCTTCCGGAAGTTACAATGAGGTCGCCTTTTTTTATTTCGTGATTCATTGCAAGATGAGTCAGTTTTGTCATATTATTTTCAGCAGTGACAACAGTTCCCTCGACGATGCCGAAGTCGGAATTTGTAGCGGAGCATACAGTAGCTACTGAAAGGTCAGGCGAAAGTATCGTGCGGACTGTTGAAGTAAACTGCGAAACTTCGATAGTAATTCCGACAAGTCCCTCAGGAGTTATAACAGGGCAGTATGGTTTTATTCCGTCGGCATAGCCGCGGTCTATAGTAAATCCTTTGAACGGGTCATTTGCCACATAACCGAGTACCTCGGCGGACTGTGAAAAGACGTTGTCGGGGTGTTCTTCTTTTATGACAACCAGTTTACGGAGTTCCTTGACTTCTTCTTTAAGGTCCTCGTAATCTGTAAGCTGTTTGTTAAGTTCGCCAATCTGCTGTTTAAGAAGCCTGTTTTCCTCGTAATAGGAAACGGCATTATTTACAGAATCCGCAGCGTTTTCGATTTTCATTGATACTGCATTTGTTATAAAACGGAACGGCTTTGTTATAGTATTAATGAATGATACACCGGAAAGCGAATATCCTCCGCGTGTAACTGCATATATCATAATACCCATGAGAAATGCAATAAAGGCAAGGAGAATTTTAAACCGTATGCTTTTCAGAAATTCACGCATTAGGTTGCCTCCTTAATAATACTTGACATTTTCAGTCAGTGCGTCCTGATATTTACTGATATTTTCAAGAATTTTTCCTGTACCTTCTGCTACGCAGTCGAGCGGATATTCTGCGATGTATACGGGCATACCGGTTTCGCGTGCGATAAGCTTGTCAAGACCTCTGAGAAGCGCGCCGCCTCCGGAAAGTGTAATTCCGTGGTCAATTATGTCCGCTGAGAGTTCAGGCGGAGTATCTTCAAGAGTTGCCTTGACCGCATCGATTACTTTTGCAAGTGGTTCAACGAGAGCGTCACGTATTTCCGAAGAATTTATAATAACATTTTCGGGAAGTCCGTTTACAAGATTTCTGCCCTTGATTTCCATGGTTTCTTCTTTTTCGCTTGGAAATGCCGAGCCGATTTCGATTTTGATATTTTCAGCTGTACGTTCACCGATAAGGAGATTATATTTTTTCTTGATGTAATTTATAATTGAGGCATCAAATTCATCACCGGCGCATCTGATAGAGCGGGAAGATACTATACCGCCGAGAGATACGACAGCGACTTCACTCGTTCCACCGCCTATATCCACAATCATATTTCCGGCAGGAGCGTTGGTAGGAAGTCCTGCGCCTATAGCTGCCGCCATAGGTTCTTCGATGATAAGGACATTATTTGCGCCGGCTTTTTTGCATGATTCGCGGACTGCTCGTCTTTCGACTGCTGTAACGCCTGACGGAATACAGATGATTACATTTGCTTTTGTGAGGACAGTACCGCGGAGAGCCTTGCGGATAAATTCCTGAAGCATGGTAGTGGCAATATCAAAATCGGCAATAACGCCGTCTTTAAGCGGACGGACTGCCACAATAGAACCCGGAGTTCTTCCGATGACCTCTTTGGCTTCCATTCCGACGTATCGTGTTTTATCGGTTCTTGTATTTACAGCGACTACCGATGGTTCACGGATAATAATTCCTTTGCCGCGGAGATATACCAAAGTATTAGCTGTACCTAAATCTATACCAATATCTTTTGTAAACATTTTGAAGCTCCTTAACACATTCTTTTATCT
>CAMWRC010000043.1 GCA_947176565.1 uncultured Ruminococcus sp. | reverse complement strand
GCCATAGTTCTTTAACATCAGTGCCACCAGATTTTTCCCGATGTCATGAATATCGCCTTTGACCTTAGCAAGTACAATTTTTCCTTTTGAAACGGTTTCTTTTCCGGATTCTGCAAGTCCTGATTTTATTATCTCGAAACACGCCTGAGCGGATTCGGCAGTCATGATAAGCTGAGGCAGGAAAATAGTACCCTTTTCAAATTTTTCGCCGGCTGCATCAAGGGCGTGAATAAGATAATTGTCTATTATTTCCATAGCCGGAACGGTTTCCATAAGCAATTTTGCAGCTTTTACAGCATCATCTTTGAGACCGTTTTCGACGGCATATTTTATATCATGCGAAACGGCAGATGAAACCGGTTTCGGAGCGGATTTTTCCTGACCGTATATGGATATAAATTCAGTGGAATTTTTGTCATATCCGGCAAGAAGTTTATAAGCTCTTACTGCTCCGGTCATTGAATCAATATTAGGATTTATTATAGGCAGGTCAAGACCGTTCTGCAAAGCCATTGTCAGGAAAGTGCGTGTGATTGTTTCGCGGTTCGGGAGACCGAATGAGATATTTGAAACTCCGAGGACTGTCCGGAGTCCGAGTTCTTTTTTCACACGGCTGAGAGCGTTCAGTGTTTCAGGAACGCCGTCCTGTTCTGCGGAAGCCGTAAGAGTGAGGCAGTCAATAAAAACGTCTTCTTTTGGAATGCCGTATTCCATAGCGCGGCTTAGTATTTTTTCGGCAATCCGGAATCGTCCGTCAGCAGTTTTTGGTATGCCGTTTTTATCGAGCGTAAGACCCACAACAGCTGCGCCATATTTTTTCACAAGCGGAAGAACAGCGTCAAGGGATTCGTCTTCGCCGTTTACGGAATTTACGATAGCTTTTCCGTTATATACTCTCAGACCTGCTTCAAGAACTTCCGGACGTGTTGAATCAAGCTGGAGCGGAACATCGCACACGCCCTGTATTGCCTTGACTGCGGTAATCATCATTTCGCGCTCGTCAATATCGGGAAGTCCGACGTTCACATCAAGAATATCCGCGCCTGCCTGTATCTGTTCAACAGCCTGAGAAAGTATATATCCGGTATCATGTTCTATAAGAGCCTGTTTGAAGCGTTTTTTCCCGGTAGGATTTATACGTTCTCCGATAATGCGCGGCTGGTCGATTACAACGCAGTTCACTGCGGAACATACTATACTGTTCCGGATTATATCCGGTACGGTACGTTTTTTATTCTGGAGAATTTTAACAACAGCGGCAATATGTTCCGGCGTAGTGCCGCAGCAGCCGCCGAATATCTTTACTCCGCAGTCTGCGAACTTTGCCGCGCTTTCCGCGAACTGTTCCGGAGATACGTTGAATTTTCCGGTTGACGGGTCGGGAAGTCCGGCATTCGGCTTTGCGATTACCGGCAGAACAGTAAGACTGCACAGTTTTTTTACTATAGGATAAAGTTCGTCAGGACCGAGGGAGCAGTTTATACCTATTCCGTCAGCTCCGAGACCTTCGGCGACAGCAGCGAAGCATTCCGGAGAAACACCGGTGAATGTACGCATATTCTCCTCAAATGTCATTGTAATGATTACCGGCTTGTCTGAATTTTCCTTTGCGGCAAGAAGCGCGGCGCGGACTTCATACAGGTCGGTCATAGTTTCGATAACTATAATGTCAGCGTTTTCACCTGCTTCAACTATTTCGCGGTACATTTCGTAAGCGTCCTCGAATTTCAGCGTACCTGCCGGTTCAAGAAGCTGACCGAGAGGACCTATATCAAGTGCGATAAGAGAATTTCCGGCTGCTTTCCGTGCGTTTTCGATTCCAGTGCGGACGATTTCAGCGGTACTGAAACCGCTTCCGGCAAGTTTGAGACGGTTTGCGCCGAATGTATTGGCATATATAATATCCGAGCCGGACTGAGCATACGCACGATGAATTTTCATGACAGCAGACGGATTTGTTATATTGAGTATCTCCGGAATATGACCTGTTTCCACGCCTGCCGACTGGAGCATAGTACCCATACCGCCGTCAAGAAAGACAAATTCCCTTCTGTCGAGTATATCATAGAAATCCGCGCGGAATCCGGTAAAATCAGTATTGTTCATAGAAATCCTCCTTAGTCTCTGAACGTGCCTAAGAATCTGAAATATTCAAGATTTTCGGTGAGGTCGTTCATAAGTGCCTTGACTCCGGAATCATCAATTCTGCCGTCAAAATCAAGATAAAACATTACGTTGAAGCTTCCGTCTTTCAGGGGACGGCTTTCGATTTTTTTCAGATTCATGCCGTTCACGTAGAATTTGGTAAGCAGACGGTAGAGACTTCCCTCGGTATCAGGGATTTTCAGCATTACGGAAATAGAATCCGCTTCCGGTTCGATTTGCAGGTCGCGGCATATGCAGATAAAGCGGGTGCGGTTTACGGAGCAGTCGGCGATATTTTCCTCAAGAATGTTAAGACCCAGCCGTTTTGCGCATTCTGTGGAGCATATAGCGGCGATTTTTTCGCTGTTTTCAGAAACCATAGCGGCGGCAGTAGCGGTATTTCCGTATTCAGCTGTTTTCAGACCGTGAGCCGTAAGATAGTCGCAGCACTGGGCAATAGCCTGCGGGTGCGAATATACTACAGAAACTTCGTTTATATCGGAGGCGTTTTTTGAAGCGATACAGTGATTTATTTCAACACAGACTTCCTTGACTGTATAAACGCTGTATTTTGCCATTAAATCATATGTACTGCTTACAGAGCCGGCTGTTGAATTGTGTACCGGCAGAACGCCGTAATCAAGTTCGCCGGACTGAACGGCTGCGAAAACGTCTTCAAACGTCTTATAGAATATTGGCTGCTTGTCCCCGAAAATAAGACGAGCGGCGGCTTCCGAATTTGCGCCGGAAGTACCCTGACAGCCGATTTTCTGTGCATTTTCAAAATCCGGCACAGCGTATGTATTCTCATTACTGCCGGTAAGGATTTTTTTGTTCTGGAGAATCTTGCTTATATCCATAATTGCGGTAAAGAGGGCGGCAGTACCGTTTTCGAGTTCCTTGTCGCCGGTAAGGGATTTGATTCGTTCTATAAGCTGTTTTTCGCGGTCTCCCTGAAATACAGGAAGATTATGTTCTTTTTTGTATTCTGCTACGCCTTTACACAGCTCCATGCGCTTCATGAAAAGGGAAAGTATCTGTTCATCTATAACATCTATGTTATTGCGAAGTTCATTCAGGTTCATAATTACCTCCATAGGCTTTAAAATTGATTTCAACATATATTATAGCATTTTGCAGGACGGAAATCAATAGTTTATTTGGAATTAACTCAAAATTAAGTTATAATCAGCATGGAATATTCAAAATATTTCACAATAAAATTAAACGCTGATATATGAAATTCATATGAATACACTATTGCAAAATCCGGCGGATATGTGATATAATGATTGTGAGTATTGTGAGATACTATAATATTTCGTTGGAGCCTGTTCAGTATTACAGTACAGGCTCTTGTAAACAAATGTTTTCAGGTTGAAGAATTGAAAAAAAGAAGAATATTAGGAATAGACCCCGGCTATGCTATCGTCGGGTTCGGAATCGTTGACTATGACGGTCTGTCTTTCGTGCCGGTAGAATACGGCGCGATACTTACAGAAGCACATACGCCCTTTACGGAAAGGCTGTACGCAATACATAAGGATATGGAATTTATTTTTGAGAAATTCCGTCCCGACTGTATGGCAATAGAAAAGCTGTTTTTTACCACAAACCAGAAAACGGCGATTGATGTTGCTCAGGCACGTGGAATATCCGTGCTTTCAGCCGCAAAAAGAAATGTGCAGGTATTTGAATATACACCGCTTCAGGTAAAATCGGCAGTGGTGGGTTACGGCAAGGCAGAAAAAAAACAGGTCATGGAAATGACAAGACAGCTTCTGAATCTCGCACAGATACCGAAGCCAGACGATGCCGCCGATGCTCTTGCGATAGCCATATGCCACGGACATACAACACGTTGGAGTTGATTTTTTATGATTTACAGTTTACGAGGAAAACTTATACTTAAAGAATTAGGTTTTGCAGTTATCGAATGCGACGGTGTGGGCTACGGATTCAGAACATCATACAATACCCTGTCTAAACTGGGTGAAATCGGCAGTGAAGTGATGGCGTACACTCATCTTTCAGTGCGTGAGGATTCTGTTGAGCTGTTCGGCTTTGCTGATATGAAAGAACTTAACTGTTTCCGTATGCTTGTTTCGGTGTCCGGAGTAGGTCCGAAAGCTGCTGTTTCCATTTTGTCGGATATGTCACCGGAACAGTTCGCGCTTACAGTTGCATCAGGAGACAGCAAATCAATAACCCGTACAAAGGGTATAGGAACTAAAACGGCTCAGCGCATAGTGCTTGAACTCAAGGATAAGATTTCCGCGGATTCTTTCGGAACGTCAGAGATGTCGGGCACGTCAGGTTTATCAGCAGTGTCTGCTTCCGGAACATCATCAGTTGGAGAGGCTCTCGAAGCACTCATGGTTCTCGGATATTCCCAGAGCGAAGCTGCACCGGTACTCCGGAAGCTTGACCCTGCTCTTGATACTCAGGAACTTATAAAGGCTGCGCTCAAGGCACTGTCCTGAATTATGGCTTTACAGAATTTATCCGGAAATCAGTATGGATTTTCTACAGAATACGATTTCTTATCAAACAGAAAGGAAGATAACAACACATGATGAATCTTGATGAATTGCTGAAAGCGGCAATTACCGACCCGTCAAAGCGTTCACCGTTTCTTCAGATGCTCATAAAAAGCGATGTCTATGTGATATGCAGACAGTCTGTGAAATATGAACGCAGTCGGGAAGAAGGCGGGATTCAGCTTGAACTTATAACAATAAGGAACCCACACGGCGATATTTTTATACCGTTTTTTACAAGTCACCGTGCCTTACAGCAGTTTGCGAAGCGTTATGTTGAATATTACAAGATAAACTGTCTCAGACTTTTCGACCTTATACAATCGGCTTCAGCAGTGCTTAACCCAAATTCCTACGGAAAGGAATTTTCATCTCAGGAAATAAAAAGCATACTGCTTATTGCGCGTAATCTCAAAATAAAGGCGATTTCCTACAATGAGGAGGAAACAATAAATTACCGGCAGTGCGAAAAAAATGTCAGCCATATCACAAAGGCTGCATCTAAATTCCTGTCAAAGCAGGATAATGTTGACCGCGCGTTTATTATGGATATGATACAGGGGTGCGAAAAGCCGCGGATTCTTATTGTCGTCGATATGATAGGAAATACAAGAAAACTGTTTGTTCCGTTTTCAAAATATCTTGCAAAGTCGGTAAAAGCAAATGAAAGTCTGTGCTTCATTACATACGAACAGGAAATGGGAAAGAAAGCCGCAGCAGTGACAGAGCCGTTCTACGTGCGGAAAAAACGGTATTTTGAGAGATAATCAGGAAAAGAGATAGCTTATGATTCATACAGAAGATATGGAGTTCGCACCGCGTGTTGTGACTCCCGAAAATATCGCCGAGGACGGCGACAATGAAATAACACTCCGTCCGCAGACGCTTCATGAATATATAGGGCAGGACAAGGTAAAGCAGAAAATCGCTATTTATATCAAGGCGGCAAAGGGTCGCGGAGAACCTCTTGACCATGTTCTGCTGTACGGACCACCCGGACTCGGAAAGACCACGCTGTCATCAATTATAGCTCATGAAATGGGCGTGAATCTGCGTGTCACCACAGGTCCGGCAATCGAAAAACCGGGGGATTTGGTTTCACTTCTTACAGGACTTTCAGATAACGATGTTCTTTTTATTGATGAGATACACCGTCTGCCGCGTCCTGTGGAGGAACTTCTTTATCCTGCGCTTGAGGACAGGGTAATTGATATTATCATAGGAAAAGGTCCGTCGGCACGTTCCATACGCATGGATTTGAAGCCGTTCACGCTTATCGGAGCAACTACAAGGGCAGGACAGCTGTCTGCTCCGCTGAGAGACCGTTTCGGTGTTATAGAACGTCTGGAACTTTACAGTACATCACAGCTTACAGATATTGTACGCAGAAGTGCGATGATACTCGGAATACCATGCGAAGGCGACGGAGCGGAGGAAATCGCAGGACGTGCAAGAGGTACGCCCCGAATCGCCAACAGACTTCTCAAGCGTGTGCGGGATTTTGCAGATGTTATGGGAAATGGTCAGATAACAAAGGAAATAGCGTCCATCGCTCTGAGTCATCTTGAAATTGACGGTCTTGGTCTTGACAGTCTCGACCGGCGTATGCTTTCGATGATAATAAAGGGATATGCCGGCGGACCGGTAGGACTTGAAACTCTTGCGGCGGCTATAAATGAGGAGGCTGTGACTCTCGAAGATGTCTGCGAACCGTATCTTATGCAGCTCGGATTTCTTGGACGTACTCCGCGTGGACGTGTCGCAACACGACTCGCATACGAGCATCTCGGTCTGGCTGCACCTGAAAAGCCGGACGGACAGCTTTCGCTGTAGTGCATGATAGATTATAATTGCTTTTGATTTTTTACAGGATATATAATTTTCCGGAAGATATTTTCAGCGTGTGCAGAAAAATAATCTGCTGTACTGCTGACAGGAAAGGTGGTTCTCAGATGGGTAGAATATTCGGCAGAGACGGTATACGCGGACTTGCTGTTACCGAACTTACCTGTGAATTTGCAATTCAGCTCGGCAGAGCTTTTGTTGCAGTTATGGCAGGTAATAAAAAGAACAGGACAAAGGTTCTTGTGGGACGGGATACACGTAATTCCGCCGATACTATAGAGGCTGCACTGTGTGCAGGAATATGTTCGGCTGGTGCTGATGCGGAAATTATGGGAGAAGTTCCGACAGCTGCACTTGCATGGAATATAAAACAGCGCGGTGCGTGCGGCGGAATAATGATAACTACTTCCCGCGGAGGTTCGGAATACAGCGGTATGAAACTGTTTTCCCATTACGGCTACCGTCTCGGCGATGACCGTGAATCGGAAATAGAACGTCTTATCCGTAACAATTCTGAAGAAATTGAACCGAAAACCCGCAATGAATACGGAAATATCCTGCACTGTGAATCAGCACTTGACGATTATATGAATTACATAATGGAACTCTCATCAAATGTAGATTTGCGCGGAATGAAAATAGCTGTTGATTGTGCGAATGGCTGCGCCAGCTATACGGCGGAAAAGCTGTTTACCGACCTCGGTGCTGAAGTCATCATAACAGGCAGCAGTCCCGACGGTTTCAACATAAACCAAACCGGAAGCACAAATATAGAAGATTTCATGTCTTTCGTGACTGATAATAAATGCTGCTGCGGAATTGCATTTGATGGAGCTGCGGAACGCTGTCTTGCTGTTGACGAGGACGGACTTCTTGTGGACGGCGATGCTATAGTTGCGGTCATAGGCGAGTATATGAGCCGTAATGGAAATCTGCGTCATAATACTATACTTGTTACTCATGCAAATAATCTCGGACTTCTTAATTTTGCCCGTTCAAAGGGAATATGCGCATCAAGAGCACCTTCCGGAGAAAGAAGCAGACTGAGACGTATGCTTGAATGCAGCTATAGTCTCGGCGGCGACCCGTCTGGTCATGTACTCTTTCCTGATGATATACCCACAGCAGACGGACAGCTGACGGCAGTACGGCTTCTTGAAGTGATGAAGAAAACCGGCAGAAAAATGAGCAGTATAGGAAATATACTTGAAAAGCTTCCTCAGATAATAATGAGCGTTCCTATAAAAAAAGAACTGTGCAGGATATGGCGTAACGATTTAATTATTATGGGTGCGGTCAATGAATGTGAGGAAATGCTCGGCGATGAAGGCCGGGTAGTTGTGACTGAAGCAGGCGATGAAAAGCTTATCCGCGTTCTTGTTGAGGGCAGGAAATTCTCCGAAATAAACGGCATGGCAATGCATATTGTCGATACGATAACCGAACGCATGAATAAACTTGCTGATATATGATTTAATATAC
>CAMWRC010000042.1 GCA_947176565.1 uncultured Ruminococcus sp. | reverse complement strand
TTGTATTATCCGGTTTCTGTTCGCTTCTGCTTTCAGTTTTTTTAGCCGGTTTCTGTTCGCTTCTGCTTTCAGATTTTTTATCCGGTTTCTGTTCACTTCTGCTTTCAGTTTTTTTATCCGGTTTCTTTTCTGGCTTCGGTTCGTCCTTTGATGCGAAATAGTCATTGAAGTTCTCGGCTTCATGGAGCTTCGTCTGATGTTCCAGAATCGCATTCATTTCGTCCTCAGTAAGCTGAGATGCCGGTTTCTTTTTTGTATCACCTTTTGCCGCGAAAAACGCAATAAGCTCCTGTGATGAAATATTAAGGTCTCTTGCTGCATCACTTAATTTTATCTTTTTTGCCATAGGCGAATTTACCTCCTTCGGTAAGCCGTTTGCACGGCACGTCAAGCGTATGAATGTATATATCATCACCTTTACGGTGATGTCTGCTGAGTTGTAAATTTTGAGAATCCCTGCGCAAATCCTCTGTCGCAGACTGCAATTACAGCGGTTTCCTTTCTGCACAGCCGGGCTATCTCCGATTTTTCAAGTCCGGAATCAATAACGGGAATATCTTTCCCTGAACAGACGAACTGTATTTCCTTGACGGTTTTTCCGGACGCGTCACAGGCGGTAAGCACACAGTACGCCTTACCGTTAAGAACAGCTTCCTTTACGCTGTCAAATCCTTTTACAGCCCTGCCTGCCTTTATACATATAGACAGCAGGTTACTTATTCCCCGTTTCTTTCCGGAGTTCATCTGTCATCACCTCGTAAACGCTTTCTTCAATCCGGCACGAAAGGGATTTTTCAAATCTCCTTGCCCTGCGCGCTTTTGTAAAGCATTCCTCATTTCTGCATATATATGCGCCTCTGCCGTTTTTCTTGCCTGTAAAATCGAGACTTACGCAGCCCTCCGGAGATTTAACGACGCGCATCAGTTCTCTTTTCGGTTTCATTTCATTGCAGCCGAGGCACATTCTCATCGGCACTTTTACGGATTTCATAGATTATTCCTCAGAGGAATCTTCCGTGATTTCTTCAGCCGGAGCTTCTGATACCGGAGTTTCAGCAGTGGTTTCCTCAGATGTAGTTTCTGCTGGTTTATCTTCTGAAACAGAATCAGCTGCATTATCCAGATTTTCTTTCTTTTCTGCTTCATTTACACGGGGTACGGATTCCATTTCAAGTTCTGGTGCAGGCTCTCCGGTAAGCGGATTTGTCTGCGGTTTTATATCAATCTTATATCCGGTAAGCTTTGCTGCAAGCTTGGCATTCTGACCCTTTATTCCGATAGCAAGCGAAAGCTGATTATTCGGAACTATTACCGTACAGGTTTTTTCCTCATATGAAGTAACAATAGTTTTGAGTGTTTCAGCAGGAGAAAGAGCTTTTGCAACAAATTCCTCCGGCAATTCGCTCCACAAAATAATATCAATCTTCTCTCCGTTGAGTTCATTCACCACCGCGGTAATTCTTGACCGTTTCGCGCCGATACATGCACCTACAGCATCAACATTCGGGTCTTTTGACCAGACCGCAATTTTTGTTCTTGAACCTGCTTCACGGGAAATAGATTTTACCTCAACAGTTCCGTCGTATATTTCCGGAACTTCGAGTTCAAAAAGACGCTTTACAAGGTCCTTGTGAGTTCTTGAAATCTTGACAACGGGCTTTTTGGTTTTTCCTGCAATATCAGTGATATATACCTTTACAGGCTGGTCTATGTGGAACGTTTCGCCGGGTATCTGTTCATTCCTGAAAAGATAAAGTTCTGTTCCCTCATATACAACAGTAACTGTGCCTCTGCCCGGCTCAATCTGTGATACTCTGGCAATAATGCAATCATGCTCTTTCTGTTCGAATTTACTGAGCATCTGATTGCGGTTTATTTCTCTCAGGTCACCCTTGATAGACTGCTTTGCTGAAAGAGCAGCCATTCTTCCGAGTTTTGAAACATCTATCTCTTTCATGATAGTTCCGCCAAGAACTGCATTCGGGTCAATTGTTCTTGCGGTATCTATGTTTATTTCATTTTCGTCAATAGGTTCATCATCAATAATTTCCTGAGCGATATACATTGCGAATTTTTTCTCTACAGGGTCTATAACAACCCTGATTCTGTCCTCGCTGTGGGGATAGGTTCTCTTTGCTGCCTTGAGCATAGCTGACTTTACCTTCTCAATCAGAAGCTCAGTTTCAACGCTGTTTTCATTGCCGAGTGCCTTCAATGCCTCGAAAAAGTTTTCCATAACGGTTCCTCCAATTTTCAATCAAAATCAAACCAAAGCTTTACAAATGCAATATCAGCAAGCTGAAAGACGGATTCATTTCCGTTTTCGTCCTCAGTTGTGATACTGTTTCTGTCTGAATCTTTCAGGTATGCACAGATTTCCTTTTCGCCATCGACGGCGCGTATAAAGCGAATCCGTACTTTATCACCGGTACATATCTGAAAATGGTCCTCCTTGAGCAGTTCCCGTTCAAGACCTGCTGAACCGACCTCCAGCGTATAGCTTTGTTTTATGGGGTCGATTTCGTCAAGCAGTTTATTTACGGGTTCAGTAACAGCCTCGCAGTCCTCAATACTGATTCCCTCGTCGCAGTCAATGAATATCCGCAGATACCAGCACGCGCCCTCTTTGACATAGCATACGTCCCAGAGATAATAGCCCATTTCATCAGTGATGGGTTTTACGAGTTCATATATTTTCTGTTCAGTTGCTCCGAACTTTTTTAGCTTCATTCCAAGCCCTCCTTACAAACATAAAGACCGGAATCGCTCCGGTCTCCAGTTTACTATTGTCATATTATATTATACCACAGCAATTCCAAAAAATCAAGAGTTTTTGAAAATTTTTTCTGAATCCTGTGATATTCTGCGGTTCTATGGCAATTATTCAGCAGGAGTGGTATATGTATCGAATGCTGAACCTCCGTCAAGGGAGTTGTCATAACCGTAGTCAGAATTGTCTTCGCTGTAGTCTCCTCCGAAATCATCGCCGGAACTATTGCCGAAAATATCATTGTATACATCATCGACAGCACTGCTGGCTGAATCCGTAACTGTACCTGAACCGTCTGCAACTGAAACTCTTATATCTATTTCAATTCCGGGGTTGTTGTTAAAGCTGAGAATAATATATGTCTGTCCTGCTCCTACGCCGGTAACATGACCGAGACTGTCAACAGTAGCAATGGATTCGTCAAGCGATTTCCATACTTCATTCTCCTCACCTGAACCTTCAGGATAGCCGGAAATTATTGCAACATCTGAATCGCCGATATTGTCAATAAACATTTCACGCTTGTCAATAATTACCTGAGCTGCAAGAGGATTCATAGTAGTTGCTACAGTTGTAGTTGCTGGAACTTCTGTAGTAGTAACAACAGTAATTCCTGTAGTAGTTGTAACCTCTGGCTCCGAGCTTTCGTTTCTGTTTTCTCCCTTTGAGCAGCCCTTGAATACAAAGATTATCAGAAGAAGCAGAAGAAGCGCAATAACCGCAAGTGCGCCGAGTTGTCTCTGACGTGCCATTTTTTTGGTGACACGCTTTTTAGGTGTTGTGTTTTCCATGTCAGATTCCTTCCTTTTTGCTTTTTGCTATACTGAACAATACGCTGAATCCTGCTGAAAACTCCGGAATCCGCCATACTGTCCGATACAGTAAATATGTTTAAAATTCAAGGCAATACGCCCTGCTATATATTATAACACATATTTTGAAAATTGTCACGTACTTTTGGAAATTTTTACATATTGCTACATAAACCCTCAATTTTTTGGTGTTTTTTCACATAAGGCAAATTTATAATTGTTTATCGGCGGTTTTTTTGTGAATTTTGTTGAACCCTCGGAAATCATATATCCTACAGGAATAACCTCGTCAGAAAATCCGCATACTTCGGGAAATTCTGATATGTGAACGCGAAATTATAAGCTTCTGTTCCTGATACAAATATGCTGTATACCGCACATATTCCCATTATTGCTGTAAGAATATCCGCACGCTGTCTGCTGTCTGATTTCTGAATGAGATAAAAGATTATCACAAAAGCTCCCATAATCATATACCATGAAAAATCTGCTGTATACCGCACGGCGTAACCGCTTTCCCATGATGCGCAGACTATCGCCGCCGGCATTATCAGGCAGGAAAGACCTATGATAATTCCCCATTTTACACGATTTTTAATATCAGAAAGCTTTCTCAGAGCGTGCAGTCCCAGAAAATAACCGAAAACAGGAAGCGCAGTAAAAAAAATTCCGGAAGCAGACCCGGCGTCCTTATAATAGTAGCCATTTATTCCAAGAAACGAAAACGGTGCGGAAACATATGGATATTCCGGAATGAACGACGGCGGAGCAAAAAGAAAATTATACAGGCTTACAAGCACATAATGAAAATGAAATTCATTTCTTGTAAAATCATTTACCGTAAGCGAATACTTTATGCCAAATTCAAATACAGAATCAAAGCGTGCATAATTATAATACATCTGGAACATACCAAGAAAAACAAGCGGCAGAAATGCACACACAATATATGCAGTGATTTCTTTTCTTCCTTTTATCTTTTTGAATCCGTAAATATAGAATATACAGCCGCATAAAGCATATAGTGCAAGCGTAGGACGGCACATGACAGAAAGTCCAAGCAATAATGATGAAAGAACAGTCCGGAAATATTTCACAGGCTCTCTGTCTGTGGAAATTATTCCTGACGTTATCAGAAAATATACGCCTGCTGTTCCCGTCATGAATCCCGACGATACAGCTATTTCATAAAACATAGGTCTGCCGGCAGAAAACCATATTCCGCACGATGCAAGAATTACCACAAGACCGGAAATATACATTCCTGTTGATATTCCGCCCAAAAATTTCCGCACAACCGCAGAATAAACCATTGACAGAAATATCAGCCCTGCCGCCGAAAACAGCATTACTGCAATATCAGACGGGAAAAAATATCCGCTTATAAGATGATACGGCAGAAAAAAAATAAGCGGTGCGATTCCATAGTAGGAATAATACCTTCCGTTATAAAATGAATGGTCCCACAGACAATCTGTTTCATTGTAATACCGTGAACCGGCATCATAGGGATTTTCCATCGCAAGAAGTTCCTCCGACGGCTCATATGGAAGTTCAAAGCTTCCATGTTCAAAGGCAGTAACAAGCTCCTCTGTTATCTGGTCGCCGCTTTCAAGCCTGAAACGTTCTGAAAGCTCCCCATGCGGTATCTTCGCCAGTACCATGCCAGCCGCAAGTACAACGGCAATTCCGGTAACAAATAATCCCGAAATACGGCAGAACTTATAATTTTGCGCGTAAGACCGCTTCATGATTCCGGAAAATATACACGCATATATGAAAGTAACAAAAATAATTATCAGCAGAACCCTGAACGGCATTATATCAAACGGAACGGGCGCATTAAGTTCAATGCTTTCAATCACGCATCTGCTGTTTTCATCAGTTCCGGAGAATCTGAACCGCATAGAATCACTTTTTCCGGAAAGCTGTACAACTGCATATTCTGACATACTGCTGTCCGGAATTATTTTCTCATCTATAATTTTCATTCGGTAATAATATCCTGTTTCCTCGGTCATATCGGCAAAAAAATTCATATGTCCGTCGTTTTCTTCATCAAACCTGATATTAACACGCACCGTGCCTGTTTTTTTCCCGATATTCCGGTAAGTCATGGATATTTCATCTGTTCCGTTTACTGCGACTCCGCCTGCTGTTTCATCATATATACTATTTTCAATTTCAGAATCCGCAGCAGACAATACCGTATGAGTATAATCTCCCGATATTATCCGATATGCCGGAAGCTGAAACACTGTAATTTCCACCATAACCGCGACGGCTATGATTTTCCTCATAAAATCAAGCGTGCAATTCTTATATGGAATCATGTAAATCAGAAATTCAATCGCTGCCGCTGTTCCGATAAGCATAAAAACTCCGCTGAAGTTTCCAAAATCAAATATAAATTCAGAAACTCCGGTAAGAACCAAAACAGCGGTCACTGCATATATATAAATCCGGATATTTCCTGAAATACTGCCTTTTCTGCGCATCCATGAATATACCGCGGAATACAATATGAACAATGCCGCCGTACAAAAAAACATCAGCCACATATTGTACTATTCCTTATTGAACTGTTTGACAGCTTCATCAATAGTTTCTGTCCATCTTTCACAGAGTGATTTCCATGAATCCGCATTTCCGTTGAGAATCGCCTCAGAAAGATTATTCATAACGCCTCTTGTATCATATGTATAATTGCCATCGCCGTACATACTTTCTCCCATACCGCAGCCGAAATCAAATACAGGCGATATATTTTCGGATTCAATATAGCTCTGAATCGCGTCATACTGCTCCTCAGTCACAAACGGACGACCGGAATCAGATTTCTTTACAGAAAGAGCTTTCTGCTTCGCAAGCTCCCTGTAATCCTCCTGAGACGCCGCAAGTCTTTCACATCTGATATACGCGGCAACCGCTTCGCCTTTCCATGAACCCTTTACAAGCATCTTTGCTGAAAAATCACAGCACAGATAATTCTGTTCCGCGTCAGGAGCTTTCGGGAACGGTACTGCCATAAGGTCGCCGTCCGGATTCTGAGCATTTGATTTTCCGAGTGACCAGTCACCCATTGCATAAAAAAGAACTGAATTACTGCTCGGATAACAATCATACCAATAAGAATTATAAAGATTCTTTGATACAATATCTTTCATGAATTTACCGGCTTTTTCAAGTTCCGAATCTTTTATGTTATTCCGGAATTTTCCGTCCTCGTAATTCACTACAGTATGTCCCGTGGAACGGATTACCGCTTCTCCGAACACGCCATTTATTCCGTATCTTGTCTGACCACTTTCAGCTTTGGAAACGAATTTCTCCATCATTTTCATCATAGCGTCCCAATCCCATTTGCCGTCAATATACAGCTTATATGGGTCATCAAGCTTCTCTGATTTCATGAGCTTCCGGCTGTATGTAATCAGAATCGGATTCGATACAGTATAAGGCACAACATAGTGATTGCCGTTATACTCGAACATATCAACAGTATCTCTCATGCCGTCCCACAATTCAGTATCTATGCCGATTATATCAAAATACGGGTCAAGCGGTTCATATTGATTCTTCAAAACGCCGTCAGGCAGAGCGTTCGGCTCGTAGGGAAACATATCAACATCGTCACCGCTTAATATCATTGATTCAAGTCTGCTGAATTTCTCATCTGAATTTACATAGATAAAATTCACATATGCTCCATAAATATCTTCAAACAGCGACAGTGCAATTGATTTTTCCTGATTATCCTGCGGATTCAGGTCATAATCGGCAAGCCATGTGATATGCTGTCCTCTTATATTTGGAATTTTAATCTCAGCTTCGGGAATTTCCTCAGATAAACTTTCCTCAGATAAATTTTCCTCATAAAAAACCGGAACAGAAATTTCTTCACTCTGACCGGAGATTTCACTGTTTTCTGATAAAGATTCTTTTTCACTGCACGAAAAAGCAGCCGTTACAGCGGCAGCCGAAATGCAGGCAAGCAGTTTCCTTAGATTATTCATAGAAAAATGTCCTTTCAAAATGTCCTTTAAAAGTATCAGAAACTATCCGCATTAAATCCTGTGCATTACCCATACAGACAGATTCTCAATTTTATTATACTCTCTTTTAACAATAACGTCAAGTTTTTTTGAAAAATTGATTCCGGAAACAAAAAACGGCTGCCCGCAGAACGGACAGCCGTTACAATGTGTATGATTACTCAGCAGAAGGTGCGCCTACAGGGCAAACACTTGCACAAGCACCGCATTCAACGCAAGCATCTGCGTCAATCTGGTACTTTCCGTCGCCTTCAGAAATTGCACTTACAGGGCATTCAGCTTCGCAAGCACCGCAGCTTACACATTCATCAGAAATAACATATGCCATAATTATGTACCTCCATAGAAATATTTTAGGATTTACTGTACAATCCCATTGTATTTATTCTAACACATGAATCAAAAAAAATCAAGTCCTTTTTGTAACATCTGAGATGATTTGCCCACAGTGATGTGTT
>CAMWRC010000041.1 GCA_947176565.1 uncultured Ruminococcus sp. | reverse complement strand
GACGCGTCCGCTGATTTTGAAAGGATTGCGTAAATGGTTGATTTCTTTTTCTGCTCTGTTGATATGAAAAAAGATTAGATAAAGGCTCTTGAAGAGGCCTACGCAAAGGCTGAATGCCCGATTGTTTCAAACAATTCGGCGCACAGATTCACACCTGATGTTCCTATGGTAGTTCCGGAAATAAATCCTGAACATCTTGAGATAATCGAAGCACAGAGAAAACGCCTCGGAACAAAAAAAGGATTTATTGCAGTAAAATCCAACTGTTCTATCCAGAGTTATGTTCCGGCACTTCACCCGCTGAAGAACTTCGGCATTGAGAGTGTTCTCGCCTGCACTTATCAGGCAATTTCAGGAGCAGGAAAGAACTTTGAGACATGGCCTGAAATGGTGGATAATCTTATTCCGTATATCGGCGGAGAAGAAGAAAAATCAGAGCAGGAACCGCTCAAAGTATGGGGAAAAATTGTCGGAGATGAAATCGTTAAGGCTGAAACACCTGCTATAACAACACAGTGCCTCAGAGTTCCGGTTTCAGACGGTCATACAGCTGCTGTATTTGTAAGATTTGAGAACAAACCGTCAAAGGAAGCAATTCTCCGGTTATGGGCTGATTTCAAGGGCGTTCCGCAGGAGCTTGAACTTCCGAGCGCACCGAAGCAGTTTAT
The DNA here is from genome assembly GCA_947176565.1 of uncultured Ruminococcus sp. GTDB lineage: Bacteria > Bacillota > Clostridia > Oscillospirales > Ruminococcaceae > Ruminococcus. Next base: position 7,578 of record CAMWRC010000041.1, on the reverse strand, counting down.
CCACTATTTTGAGGAAGATGACCGCCCGCAGTCAAAACTTGACCGTAATCTCGAAAACGGAATGGCTGTATCAGTAGGTCGTCTCCGCGAAGATACACAGTATGATTATAAATTCGTATGCCTTTCACATAATACGCTCAGAGGCGCAGCAGGCGGTGGAGTTCTTCTTGCTGAACTGCTTGCGGCAAAGGGATATTTTGATTAATTATAAATTCCGAATTTTCTAAGACTTAAGAACGGAGAAATTCTATGAAGAATACTATTTTTACAGGTGCGGCTATTGCAATTATAACACCTATGAACGCTGACGGTTCAATTAATTACGATGTTCTCGGCGAAATGATAGATTCACAGATTGAAAACGGCACTGATGCAATCGTTATATGCGGAACTACAGGCGAAGCATCTACAATGACAGACGAAGAACATCTTGAATGTATCAGGTTTGCAGTTGAACGTACAGCAAAAAGAGTTCCGGTTATTGCTGGTACAGGCAGCAATGATACTGCATACGCTGTTAAGCTTTCAAAAGAGGCTGAGGAGGTCGGAGCAGATGCACTTCTGCTTGTTACGCCGTATTACAACAAGACCACGCAGAAAGGTCTTATTGCACACTTTACAGCTGTTGCAGATGCTGTAGATATTCCAATAGTGCTTTATAATATTCCGGGCAGAACCGGAATGAATATGGATGTTGATACAGTTAAAAAGCTTGCGGAACACCGGAATATCTGTGCAGTCAAGGAAGCAAGCGGAAACATCAGCTACGCCGCTAAACTTATCGCTGAATGCGGCGATATGCTTGATGTCTACAGCGGAAATGATGATATGATAGTTCCGCTTATGTCATTGGGAGCAAAAGGCGTTATTTCCGTACTTTCCCACGTCCTGCCGAAAGAAACCCATGATATGGTTCAGTATTGCCTTGACAATAATTTTGCAGAAGCTACAAAGCTCCAGATTAAGTACCTTGATTTGATTAATAATCTTTTTATCGAAGTAAATCCTATTCCTGTAAAGGAAGCTGTTAATATGATGGGCGTGAATGCAGGTTCATGCAGACTTCCCCTCTGCGATATGACCGACGAGCATAAGGCTGTACTTCGTGTGTCACTTGAAAAGCATGGTTTGATTAAATAATGAACTGCAAATTCTGTGGATATTATTATTATAGTTCTCATGAACAAGGAAATACTTGTCCGCATTGCGGCGGAAACCGTGAGGGACTGCATAAAACAAGACTCATGATGCTCTCAAAGCTTCTTGTCGCCGCTGCACTGCTGATGCCGATATTGACTGTGCTCCTCTTTAAAGAAGATATGATTTACAACATCGGTGATATGCTGGGGCTTATCGAGCGGCATGAAGGCGATGATGGTGCGGGAAAAATTCATCAACTGTTTTACTTTCATCTTCCACCGGCGTATATTTTGGGTGTAATTGTACTTTTAAGAGTTAAAAAACCAAATGCGCTATTGTGTATATTTTCTGCTGTGATACTGCTTCTGCCTGCAATATTTGCACCGGGATTTGAACGAGGACCGGTGTTTATTATGATGTACACCATTCCCTGTGCGCTGTTTATTGCGGCGGCAGTAATTGCAAGAATTGACAAGAAAAAACAAATCCGAGAATATAAAATTAAGAGGTGTTAAAATGACAAATATTGCTATATGCGGCGCTAACGGCAAAATGGGAAAAACCATTTACAACTGCGTTAAAGACCGCGACGACTGCAAAGTGATTGCAGGTATCGATTTATATACCGAACAGTATGCGGACTTCCCGATTGTTGCAAGTCCTGCTGAATTGCCTGTAAAACCTGATGTTATTATAGATTTCTCGAATCCGGCTTCTCTTGACGGACTTCTTGAATACTGCCTTTCGACAGGTACTCCGATTGTTGTTGCATCAACAGGATACAGCGATGAGCAGATTTCACAGATAAAATCGGCAGCAGAACAGATTCCGGTATTTTTCACATTCAATATGTCTCTGGGAATAAATCTTCTTGTACAGCTTGCGAAAAAAGCGGCGGAAGTCTTAGGTGACAGATTTGATATTGAAATCGTGGAAAAGCATCACAATCAGAAGCTTGACGCGCCAAGCGGCACGGCAATAATGCTTGCAAACGCAATCAACGAGACTATGGATAATTCAAAGCATTACGTCTATGACCGTCATTCACGCCGTCAGAAGCGCGAAAAGTCCGAAATCGGTATGCACGCTATACGTGGCGGTACTATCGTAGGCGAACATGATGTTATTTTTGCAGGAAATGATGAGGTAATCACGCTTTCACATTCAGCCGCATCAAAGACGGTTTTCGCCGAGGGTTCAGTCAAGGCGGCGATTTTCCTGAAAGATAAGCCGGCAGGTCTCTATGATATGCAGATGTTGATATAAGGAGCGATAAATATGAGTAAATACAGAATCGGTATTGCAGGATATGGAAATCTTGGAAAGGGCGTTGAGCTTGCAGTCGCACAGAATGACGATATGGAACTGGTTGGAATCTTTACGCGCCGTGACCCGTCATCAGTAAAAACAATTACCGGTGCGGAAGTCTACAGCATGAACGAAGCAGAAAGAATGGCAGATAAAATTGATGTTATGATTATATGCGGCGGAAGTGCAACTGATTTGCCGGAGCAGACTCCGGAACTTGTTAAAACTTTCAATGTTATTGATAGTTTCGATACTCATGCACGTATTCCGGAACATTTCGCAAATGTTGACAAGGCAGCAAAGGAAAGCGGTCATCTTGCTATGATTTCTCTCGGTTGGGACCCCGGTCTTTTCTCCCTGAACAGACTTTATGCCGAATCAATTCTCCCCAACGGAAAAAGCTATACTTTCTGGGGAAAGGGCGTAAGTCAGGGACATTCCGATGCAATCAGACGTATTGACGGCGTAAAGAGGGGAATACAGTACACAGTGCCAGTTGAGTCTGCAATGGAAGCTGTACGCTCCGGAAGTCAGCCGGAACTCACTACACGTCAGAAGCATCTCCGTGAATGCTGGGTTGTTGCTGAGGACGGCGCAGACCTTGCAAAGATTGAGGAATCAATCAAGACCATGAAGAATTATTTTGATGAATATGATACAACTGTTAATTTTATTTCCGAAGAAGAATTTGACAGAGTACACAATAAAATGAATCACGGCGGATTCGTCATGAGAAGCGGATTTACAGGCGAGGGCGGAAAGACTCATCAGATGATTGAATATTCGCTTAAACTTGATTCAAATCCGGAATTTACAGCAAGCGTTCTGATTTGCTATGCAAGAGCATTGTGCAGATTAAAGGCTGAGGGTGCTACAGGCTGTAAGACGGCATTTGATATTGCTCCGGCTTATCTTTCTCCGCTGAGTGCTGAGGAATTAAGAGCAAAAATGCTTTGATTCTGTTATGAATAGAATTATCAGAAATTATATAATTAAAAAATTCATAATACTATCTTCTGCTTTATTTTTAATGACAGGCTGTGCGGATAAAGTCCCTGAAAGCAGTTCAGGAAGTGAAAATAATTCAGGAACTGTTTCAGATATGATTTCCGGAATTGATACGGAAAAAATGCCGGAAATTGTTTTCCTTAAATACACGCGGTATAACAGATATGCAAGCGGAATTGATGGCTATGCAGTTCAGTTCATAGACAGAGACGGCAGTATCTACTGTATTCAGGATATTTCGGAAGATTCAGAAGTGCAGAGTTATGGTATCACGCAGATATATGAGGACTTCAAATCGGGTAAGCTTGATGATAAAAAAACAGGCAAATCGTGTGGTAAATCCGAAATTGATGATAATTTCAACAGACTCTGCGAAGTATGTTCAGATGAAAATTATTCGATAGTATATCCTGATTCTATGCCCGATGTTGAGTATGATTCTGTTTCATGGTACGGCTGTTACTATGATAAAAGCGGAGAATTACGGATTATTGTACTTCATGAGAGCGAGGGCGTAGGTCTTGACAGCAATAACGAAACTGCAAATGGAATCTACAGCTGGTTTAACGGAATACTGAGAAGCTGAAAAATAATAGAGGAATCAAGAGAAAAGATATTGTAATGAAAAAATTAGGAAAATTTTTCAGATATACGGGTATTCTTCTGATATTATCTGAAGTTCTGTACATTATAAAAACCGCAATCGTTATATATATTAATATATCAAGATACGATTCTATAAGTGGTATAGGCATTATCGGCGGTGCTGATGCGCCTACTGCTGTTTTTCTTTTGAGAAATTTAGGTTTTTTCCCTGTTTTTGATATAGCAGTATTTATTGTCGGAATTGTCTGCCTAATTGTTTCGGCAGTACTTCTTCGTGAGAAGAAATCAAAATAAAAGAATAATCACCTCTTTTCTTGTTATAATAACATTGAAAGAGGTGATTTTTTATGGTTGAACAGGATACAATTAAACTGCTCCGCGAATGTGATTCCGGCATAAAAATGGGAATATCGGCAATTGATGAGGTTATGGAATACGCTCACAGTCCGGAACTGCGTGAATATTTGCAGGACAGTTCCAGAGAAAACGAGGAGCTTAAAAATGATTTGCAGGAAGTTCTTGCGGATTATCACGATAACGGCAAAGAACCTAATCCGATTGCATCGGGAATGTCGTGGATAAAGACTAATTTCAAGCTGAAAATGGACGAATCCGACAGCACTATTGCTGAACTTATGACAGACGGGTGCAATATGGGAATAAAATCCCTGAGCCGTTATCTTAATCAGTATCAGGCAGCTGACAGGCGGTCAAAAGATATAACCAAGCGTCTTATCAAGGCGGAGGAAAAACTTTCTCAGAACATGAGGCAGTTTTTATAAAATCAAAAAGCAGTCCTTTTTACGGGACTGCTTTTTATTAAGATTAAATTCCGGTCAGGAGATTATTCTCACAGACTGCTGTGGAATGTACGTGAAATTACATCGTCCTGCTGTTCCTTAGTGAGTTTTACGAAGTTTACGGCATAGCCTGAAACTCTGACAGTAAGCTGCGGATATTTTTCAGGGTGAGCCTGAGCGTCAAGGAGAGTTTCTTTTGTAAAAACGTTTACATTAAGATGATGACCGCCTTTTTCAACATATCCGTCGAGAAGTTCGATAAGATTGTCAACCTGTTTCTGATTACTCATAAAAAATTCCTCCTAATCTTCATCGTCATCTACTGCGTTTTCAGTCGGCTGACAGCACGCGCCTTTATTTCCGCAATAGTCTGTACTGTTTACAATATCAACCTTTATTCCGGTTTCAGTGCCGGCAGATTTGATATTCACATGACCGCTGCCGTCTGCCATAAGCTGGTCAATCAGGTCTGCAAGCTGTTCCGGATTGCTGGGATTTTCCATTATTACTGTTCCTTTCTCAGTGCGTCGATATCAATATCGCCGACGAATACCTGCATATCCTTGCCGAGTGCATCGGGAATAATCGAGAATGTATTTGAAATACCATCCTGAGCATGGCGGAACGGAAGCTTTGCAACAGAAGAAAGGGAAGCTGCTGCACCGTGAGTATCTCTGCCGTGCATAGGATTTGCACCCGGAGCAAGCGGAACGCCCATTTTACGACCGTCCGGAGTATTTCCGGTTTTCTTTCCGTAAACGACATTTGAAGTTATAGTCAGGATTGACATTGTAGGAACTCCGTCGCGGTATGTATGATGCTTACGTACACAGTCCATGAATTTACGTACAACTGTAACAGCAATATCATCTACGCGGTCGTCATTGTTACCGTACTTCGGGAAATCTCCTTCAACTTCATAATCAGTTACGATTCCGTCCTCATCGCGTATAACCTTTACTTTAGCATACTTGATAGCTGAAAGTGAATCGGCAACAACTGAAAGTCCGGCGATTCCGGTAGCAAAATAACGCTTTACATCGCGGTCATGGAGAGCCATCTGTATTTTTTCGTAGCAGTATTTGTCGTGCATATAATGAATTACGTTAAGCGTATTTACATAAAGTCCTGCAAGCCATTCCATCATTGCTTCGTACTTGTCCCATACATCGTCAAAATCAAGATAATCGCCCTCAACTGGTCTGAATTTTGGACCAACCTGAACTTTCATTCTCTCGTCAACGCCGCCGTTTATAGCATAGAGGAGACATTTTGCGAGGTTTGCACGTGCGCCGAAGAACTGCATTTCCTTGCCGACTCTCATTGATGATACGCAGCAGGCAATAGCATAGTCATCGCCGTGGATAACACGCATCATATCGTCGTTCTCATACTGGATAGAGGAAGTCTTGATAGACATTTTTGCGCAGTATTCCTTGAATTTCCGTGGCAGACGCTGAGACCAGAGAACTGTCATATTCGGTTCGGGAGCAGTGCCGAGATTATCAAGAGTATGGAGATAACGGAAACTGTTTTTAGTAACAAGATGTCTGCCGTCAACGTCAACGCCGCCGATTGATTCGGTAATCCATGTGGGGTCGCCGGAGAACAGCTGATTGTATTCCGGAGTACGTGCGAACTTGACTATACGCAGCTTCATGATGAAGTGGTCGATAAGTTCCTGAGCCTCTTCTTCTGTGATAATTCCTCTGTCAAGGTCACGCTGGATATAAATATCGAGGAATGTTGATGTACGTCCGAGAGACATAGCTGCGCCGTTCTGCTCCTTTACAGCTGCAAGATAGCCGAAGTACAGCCACTGAACGGCTTCCTTTGCGTTTGCGGCAGGACGTGAGATGTCGAATCCATAGATATTTCCGAGTTCTTTAAGTTCTTCAAGAGCGCGTACCTGTTCAGCGAGTTCTTCGCGGAGACGGATATTTTTTGAAGTCATACGCACGAGTGAAGTTTCAATCTGATGTTTCTTGTCGGCAATAAGAATATCAATACCGTAAAGTGCGACACGTCTGTAATCGCCGATGATACGACCTCTGCCGTAGGCATCAGGGAGACCGGTGATTATTGCAGATTTACGTGCCATTCTCATTTCCGGAGTATAGGCATCGAAAACGCCCTGATTGTGGGTTTTTCTATATTTTGTGAATATTTTTACTATTTCGGGGTCAACATGATAGCCGTACTGTTCACAGGCATTCTGAGCCATACGTATTCCGCCGAAAGGCTGGAGAGAGCGTTTGAAAGGCTTATCGGTCTGCAAACCTACTATCTGTTCGAGTTCCTTATTAAGATAGCCTGCGCCGTGGGAAGTTATTGTAGAAACAATTTTTGTGTCCATATCAAGCACACCGCCGGCTTCACGTTCCTGACGTGAAAGTTCCATAACCTGTTCCCAGAGTTGTTTAGTTGCCTCTGTAGGCGGTGCGAGAAAGCTTTCGTCCCCGTCATACGGAGTATAGTTTTTTTTGATGAAGTCACGGACATTGACGGAGGTATTGCACCAGCGTCCCTGTTCGAAGCCTTCCCATTCGTTTGGATATTCCTTAATAAAATGAAGCATCATATCAGTCCAATCTATATAAATTTCCGGATATATTATAACATATTGTCTAAATCTTGTCAAGCCTTTGATGTGATATAAATCTGTCACTTAAACACATCTGACGCTGCCGACGACTTAATAGGTGTAGATCTCGGT
>CAMWRC010000040.1 GCA_947176565.1 uncultured Ruminococcus sp. | reverse complement strand
ATACCCCTACATGGTATATAATAGTATTATCATAAAAATACCACAGGGGGGTATATCAGTATGGATAAAGACTGCTTCTGTCATTATAAAAATACTCCGCGGAATGAGGAAACTTCACGTCAGCTGCACAACCGGCTTAACCGTATTACCGGTCAGCTTAACGGAATACAGAAAATGCTCGACGATAACAGATACTGCGGCGATATTCTTACACAGATTGCCGCGGTCGAGAGTGCGCTCCAGAGCGTCGGATATATCATTCTACAGGAACATATGGAAACCTGCATGATTGAGGAAATAAAAAAAGGGAATACTGAAATCATCAGCGAAGCTGTCGAGCTTATCAAAAAACTGAAATGAGGTGCTGATAGTGACAAAAAAGAAATTCGACGTTTCCGGAATGACCTGTTCAGCGTGTCAGGCTCATGTTGAAAAAGCTGTAAAAAATCTGAATGGAGTTTCAGCCGCAAATGTCAATCTTCTCCGGAACTTCATGCAGGTGGAATTTGACGAATCCGCTGTGACTGTACCGCAGATAATATCCGCTGTCGAAAAAGCAGGCTACGGAGCTTCTGAATCCGGTGCAGAACATCATGAAAAAAATTCCGCTGATGATTCCCTGAAAAAAATGAAAAAACGTCTTGTTCTTTCGGTATGTTTTCTGATACCGCTGTTCTATATCTGCATGGGACATATGGCAGGATTACCGATTCCGTCGATACTGGAAGGTCAGGAAAATATGCTGATTTTCGCATTGACGCAGCTTCTCCTGACATTGCCGATAGTCGGGCTTAATTTTCACTTTTTCCGCAACGGATTTAAAAATATCGCGCATCGCTCGCCGAATATGGACAGCCTGATAGCTCTCGGAGCTTCTGCGGCTTTGATTTACAGCATTTTCGGAACGTACATGGCGGCATATCATATGGGACGGGGAAATCTCCAGTCCGCCCATGAATATATGATGAATCTTTACTATGAGGCTTGCGGAACTATTCTCACGCTGATTACCGTCGGAAAATTTCTGGAAGCCCGCAGTAAACGGAAAACTTCCGATGCCGTGAATAAACTGGTTGACCTTGCTCCTAAAACGGCTCTGGTAATCAGAAACGGCATTGAAACTGAAATTCTGGCTGCTGAAATATCTGTAGGCGATATTTTCCTGCTAAAAGCAGGTGCTTCTGTTCCATGCGACGGAACAGTAATCGAGGGCAGCTGTTCAGTTGACCAGTCCGCACTGACAGGCGAAAGTATTCCGGTAACTAAAAATATCGGCGATACGCTTATGAGTGCAAGCATATCAACAGGCGGATTCGTGAAATGCCGATGCGACCGCACCGAAAAAGATTCCACACTGTCACAGATTATCTCGCTTGTCGAAGATGCGGCGGCATCAAAAGCTCCGATTGCACGTCTTGCCGACAGAATAAGTGCGGTTTTTGTTCCAGCGGTAATTGCTGTTGCCGTTATTGCCGGAATCATATGGTTTGCGGCATCCCACAGCTTTGCAGCAGCACTTAAATCTGCCATATCTGTTCTTGTTATTTCATGTCCCTGTTCTCTCGGACTTGCAACGCCTACTGCAATAATGGTAGGTACAGGAAAAGGCGCGCAGAACGGCATACTTATAAAATCCGCCGAAAGTCTCGAAACAGCCCACAAAGTAACAGCAGTTGTCCTTGATAAAACAGGAACGTGTACTGAGGGCAGACCGGCAGTTTCAGAAATCATTACAGGTGATGTCTCCGAAAAGGAACTGCTGAGACTCTGCGGCGCAGTTGAAAATAAATCATCACACCCTCTTGCAAAATCGGTTATCAGATATTGTTCCGAAAAAAATATCCCACTCGGCGACTGCACAGATTATTCCGAAACAGAGGGCGGAGGAATACAGGGAACTGTTGACGGCAGACGCGTAATTATCGGAAACCGCCGTCTTATGGAAAAAAACAAAATTGATGCTTCTGCATATTTTTCAGCTTCTGAAAAAATAGCTGCAAACGGCGGTATTCCACTGTTTACAGCAGTTGACGGCATCGCGGCAGGAATCATATCCGCCGCCGACCCTGTAAAGGAATCTTCAAAGTCCGCTGTTGAATCGTTCCGGAAAATGGGAATAAAAACAATAATGCTTACTGGTGACAATTCCGCGACTGCTTCGGCAGTGGGCAGGAATCTTGGAATTGATGAGGTTTTCGGCGAACTTCTTCCGGCTGATAAAACTGAAAAAATCCGTGAACTTCAGAAATCCGGAGAATGTGTTGCAATGATAGGCGACGGAATAAATGATGCTCCAGCACTTGCGGCGGCTGATGTAGGAATCGCTATCGGAGTGGGACAGGATATTGCCATAGAATCGGCAGATATTGTGCTTATGAAAAATAATCTCTGTGATGCCGCAGAAGCAGTCAGACTGAGCAGGGCAACAATGCGCAATATCAGGCAGAATCTTTTCTGGGCGTTAATTTATAATACTCTCGGAATACCGCTTGCCGCAGGACTTTTCTATCCGTTTTTCCACTGGCAGCTGAATCCGATGTTCGGAGCGGCAGCAATGAGTCTGAGTTCGTTCTGTGTGGTTATGAATGCCCTAAGACTTAATTTTTTCAGACCGCTTGATATATCCGGAGACAGTATATCCGGAAATGATATATCTGAGAATAATGAAATTCATCGTGAGGAGGTGAAAAGCATGAAAAAGACAATGTATATTGACGGAATGATGTGCAGTCACTGCACTGGAATGGTTACAAAGGTTCTCAACGGCATTGACGGCGTAACTGCTGAAGTTTCACTTGAAAACAAGTGTGCATATCTCAATGTTGAGGACAGCGTTTCCGATGAGATACTGACTAAAGCCGTAACAGATGCCGGCTATGAAGTCAGGGGTATCGAGTAATTTCTGTAAAATTTAATTTCCGCAAAAAATCCCTGTTTCGCGAGAAACAGGGATTTTGAATTATTTATTATTTATTATTTTTTTCTTCATGAGCAGGAAGTCATACATATCAACAGTGGAATCATCAAGAATATCCGCAGTCATACGCTGATATTCCGTTATATTTCTTTCACCGAGAAGATACCGCTGCATAACTACAGCATCAGCAACACTGATTTTTCCGTCAAGATTCACATCATATTTATCATTTACAGCCTTATCGCTGATTGAGACAAATTTTATTCCATATTTTTCGGCATATTGTTCAGCTGTTGAACCCTCATATCCGTAAATAGTACCGCTGAACATCTCACCAGCTTCGCCTTTGAAAACGCTGTCGCTGTCTTTTATTACACAGTCAGCATTCATGATATATACAGATTCAAGATTTGTGGAATCATTGAATCCTGAGCCGTATATTTCCTCAACAGATGAGGGAATACAGAGACTTTTCAGCGAATCACAGCTCCAGAACGCATCAGTACTGAATTTCTTGACAGAGTTCGGAATAACTATATTTTCCAGAGAATCACAGTTTGAAAATGTATTAACAGCGATTTCCTCGATTTTTCCGGACAGGCGGATTTCTTTCAGAGAAGTACACGCTGAGAACTGCATACCGCCGGAAACAAATGAAACATCATCACTCATTGTTACTTTTTCGAGATTTTCCGCACCATAGAAAGCGAGATTCCGGATTCCGTAAACATTATCAGGAACATCAAATTCCTTGTCAGTTTTTGCGGGCGGATAGCAGTTGAGATATACAAAGCTTTTCGGACCGATTGATGTTGTACTGTAGAACACGCCGTCAACAGAATAAAAATACGGATTATCTTCATCAACATTTATGGCTTCAAGAGTAGGACAGCCCCAAAAAGCGTCATATATAACAGATTTAACAGATGCCGGAACATCAACCGATACAACAGCAGTATTTGTAAATACACGGCTTCCTATTTTTTCGAGAGATGCCGGAAGTTCAATACTTGTCAGGGATTTGCAGTTTATGAAAGCATTTGTATCAATCAATTTCAGATTTGCCGGAAGCTTTATTGATTCAAGTACACGGCATTCCGCGAAAGCACGTTTATCAATTACAGTAACAGGCATATTGTTTATCGTATCAGGAATTTCAACGGAAACAACTTTCATATCGCAGTCGGTGATATGGATTTCTCCGTCAACTGTGGCAAATTCCATAGAACCGTAAACGCCTGTTCCGTCCTCGTTTGTAATAAAAATATCAACCGGCGGATTAGGCGGAAGTTCAACAGGAGTGTAACCGCCTATACTTTCAAAAGAATATCCATAAGTTTCGGCATATTTTTCAGCTGTTGAGTTAGTGAATCCGGAAATCACAACATCTTCCACGGAAGCAAGTTTATTTTCCGGCATAGTCATTTCAGGATTGCAGATTTTCAGATTTTTAAGATGAACTGCACTGCTGAGAAGATTTTCTGGATACGAATTTAGTTTATTCGGAAGCTGAACAGTTTCAAGACCGTCACAGCCGGTGAGAGCTGTTTTGTCAATTTCGGAAACACGGTCAGGAATAATCAATGTTTTCAGGGAATAACAGCCCGAAAAAGCACTTATTCCTATTTTTTCGAGTGTTGAGGGGAGCGAGATTTCTTCGAGTTTGGCACAGTAAGCGAAAGCTTCGTTACGGATTTCCTGAATACCCTCCGGCAGAACGATTTTTCTGATATTACTGCCTCTGAAAGCATCGTTATCAATGGCAAGAACCGGCAGACCGCCGACGGAATCCGGAACTACAATTTCCTCTGCATTTTTATCCACACCTACTACACTGATATAAGTGCCATAGAGTCTGAATTTCAGCAGACCAATGTCAGAATCAGCCGAATCAGAAGCGGCATTATCATCGGCGGCATAAGCCATGAAATTCGCCGGAACTGCGCTGAAAGCCATTGAAAGAGCGAGAACGCCTGTAATTATTGATTTTTTCATATGTACTCCTTTTTTTGTCATAATGCGGATAACGTCCATACATTAATTTTACCATTAGTGTAATTAATTGTCAATATTACAGCAAATCATTCACAGAAAGTTTACAATCAGCTATGTCAACTTTTTATAAAAAATAGTTGACATTATTTTCAGCGTGTGATATAATTACTCAGGAAAAGAGGTGAAAAAATATGAAGATAAAAAATATGATACTTATTTCCATGTTTGCGGCACTTTCGGCAGCCGGAGCATTCATTAAAATTCCGATGCCGTTCTGTCCGATAACATTGCAGATTCTGTTTACCACGCTTGCTGGAGTTCTTCTTGGCGGACGTGACGGCGCATTCAGCGTCGGAATTTATGTCCTGCTCGGACTCGCTGGAGTTCCTGTATTCACGGGCGGCGGCGGAATATCATATATTCTTCACCCTACATTTGGATTTCTTATAGGATTCATAATCGGCGCATACGTCACCGGAAAAATATGTCATTCAGGCAAACCCACAATGAAACGCCTGATATTTGGAAGCCTTGCGGGATATATTCCGATTTTCCTGATAGGTACACTTTATGATGCTGCAATCACTTTTCTGTATCTGAAATCAGACGCGGCTGTATTTATGGTGATATTCCAGTGTCTGCTTCCTCTGACATGGGACGTGTTCCTATGTATATTAACAGCATTTTTAGGGAAACGTCTTATACCCATTATAAAAAATAATCAAGAAACTGAAAGAGATATGGAGAAACGGAGAAAAATATGAATATATCAGAACTCGCAGACAGAATAATAAACGGCAGACGGCTTAACTGGAATGATGATTTAAAAATCCTCATAAATGCCGATATACACGAATTATGCCGCGGCGCTGACAAAATACGTTCAGCTTTATGCGGAAATGATTTTGACCTTTGCAGCATTATCAACGGAAAAAGCGGAAGATGTTCCGAAAACTGCCGTTTCTGCGCTCAGTCGTCACATAACCGGACGAAAATCACGAATTACGATTTTCTGAATGAAGATGAAATTCTGAACCAGTGCCAGTATAATGCCGAAAAAGGTGTACGGCGATTCGCAATTGTTACCGCCGGACGTTCCCTGAACGGTGAGGATTTCAGAAAAGCAGTATCAGCTTTCCGGAGCATGAGCAGACAATATGATATAAAACTATGTGCATCTATGGGGCTTCTTGAATCATGGCAGTTCCTTGAACTCAAATCAGCAGGTGTAAGCCGGTATCACTGCAATATTGAGACTTCACGGCATATGTTTCCGAAAATCTGCACAACGCACACATATGATGAAAAAATCGAATGTATAAAAAGAGCAAAAGAATGCGGACTTGCTGTGTGTTCCGGCGGAATCATGGGAATGGGAGAAACGTGGGAGGATAGAATTGATATGGCACTAAGCCTTGCGGAACTTGAAATTGATTCCGTACCGCTGAATATTCTTAATCCAATAAAGGGAACGCCGCTTGAAGACGCAGAAAAACTTACAGATGACGATATACTGCGTATAGTTGCGGTATTCCGGTATATACTTCCAGAAGCGTACATAAGGCTTGCAGGAGGCAGAGAATTAATGACAGACAAAGGAAAATCAGCATTTCAATCCGGCGCAAATGCCGCTATAACAGGAGATATGCTCACAACTTCCGGAATCAGCATTGACAAGGATAAAGAAATAATAAAATCACTTTACACCACCTGAAATCTTTTCTATAAAAAAGATTCAGACAGAAAGCAGAACTAAAAATCTCCGCTGATTTCAATTTCAGAGCGGAGATTTTTTCTTTATTATATTGATTTGTGCCGATGATATTTTTATTGATTTATTATCAGCTTTCTCATTTTTATCATATCGTAAGAATCTACTTCACCGTCTTGGTTAAGGTCAGATGCTTTCAGATTTATCGCCGAAAACGCTCTCTGAGACATAAGATATTGCTGTAACTGTACAGCATCGGCAATAGATATTTCCGAATTTCCGTCTACATCACCGAGTGAAAACCAGTCATCTCCGTAGATGTCATAATAATCCGACAGCCATTGATTACGCTCTCTCAGCCAGTTCCGGAGATAATTAACATTTTCAAAATAGTCAGGGTCGGGAACTCTCATAAGTGATGTGTACTGTTTTGAGATTTCCCAATCCGTATCATCAAAATTTCTCTGAAAAAGAGGATAATATGTTTCTGTAATAGTATCTATAATTCCGCCTTCGGCATACATATTCTCGCAATATTCAAAATTTTCGGCATAGACATGGCGTACAGCGTTCTGAAAATCACGACATTCAAGCAGATATTGATAGAACTGACAATTATCAGCAAAAAGATTTTCGGTATCAAGACAAAGCCTTGAATTGGGCGATTCGTTATAATTGAGATTTCCGGCAGTCAGGTCATAATCCCACGGCGGACCTGCATAAAGTATTCCATTTTTATAGTAGAAAAATGCGGAAGTGTAACCGAAATCAACGTTCTTAAAAAGTTCATTTATAAGATAATACTTTGCAAACGAATCTATATCTATGACTTTTTCTATTTCCTCAAAATCAAGAGTCTTGATAATTCTAAAAATTTCAGTAACTTTATTTTTCACATACAGCCGCTGTTCTTCCGATGTAATATCGGGAGATTTTATTTCAAACCGAAACTCGTCTGCCGTGAAATAAGTAGTATTTGAACTGGCGCGATTCATTTCATACTGAATTATAAAATCTTCCATACCACCGTTGCCGTCAACGTTTATATTGACTCTTGAAGTTCCGTCATCAACAGGTTCAGTGATTTCATAACAGCCGCGATAGACTCCGTCAAGCCATAACTCGACATAGGAATGCTCAGAGGTGTAAGGCATGCCGATATTGTGTGAAAAATCGAGAGCAAGCGTATTTCTCAGAAACGTCGGATCATAGCAGTCTGCAAGAAGAACCCATTTTTTTGCCTTGCCCATGCCGAGGACATTCTGCTTTGAATCAAATTTTATATTATAAGGTTTTTTGGGAGCTAATGCAGTGGAATTTCCTCTGACTTTTATCTGTCCGCTGTCGTGAATTATATACCCGTTTGTATCTACGACAGCTATATCTGCCATAACGTATCCTGTTTGCTTGACGAGTGCAAGACCGATTCCATCATTTGTATTTATATAAACTCTGGGAACTTCTCCGGCGGAAAACTGAAGAGTATCTGAATTTCCAGATTCCTCTGCTGCTTCCAGAGCGTAAAACTGGAAAATATCCGGATTTTCGGACTCCTCTGCCATTGCCGGAACAGATATAACTGTTAATGTCAAAGCTATCGAGCATAGCAGACCTGTAATAATTTTTTTCATAGATGAAATATACTCCTTTTTAATGCAGGTTACCTTATTTACTTACAATTATAGCATAAAAATGCGGTAATGTCAACTGGTTACCAATATTTTAACATCACATCACATAAAAAACAGGAAAAATTTGTTAAAAACGACAAAATATAAAAAAGATTTATCTTCTATTACTG
>CAMWRC010000039.1 GCA_947176565.1 uncultured Ruminococcus sp. | reverse complement strand
ATTTTATAGTGTAATGCGTGATTATCACACTCATGGGACTCTTGTAACCCGTGTATATATCATATTTGCGAGAGGAGGTTCTATATTATGAAAAGAACATATCAGCCTAAGAAGCTCCACAGAAAAAAGGAGCATGGCTTCATGAAAAGAATGGCTACCAAGAACGGCAGAAAGGTTTTAGCTCGTAGAAGATCTAAGGGCAGAGCAAGATTAACTCACTGACGACGCTGACCACAAAAATACGTTTTTGTGGTCTTTTTTGTTAATGAATTATCCACCGCTCTGAATCGGTATTTTTATGCTATATACTGTAATTTTAAAAGATAACAAGGACTTTCGCGCCCTGTACAGAAACGGAAGATATATACCATCGAAATATTCGGTGATATACATAAAGCCGAATAAACGACCCTATAACCGTTTCGGTATCACTGCCGGCAGAAAAATCGGCAATGCAGTATGCAGAAACAGGGTCAAACGGCTTATCCGCCTTGCATATCAGCAGTCGGAAATAAATCTCCCTGTGGGAATTGATATTGTTGTGGTCGCAAGAAGCGGTATTCTGGGAATAAAATCAGATGAATACTGCTCTTACTTCAGCACGTACGGCGTGAAAGAAATAAATAAGGAAACCAGAAAATTCACGGGAAAATCAAGAAAATGAAGTTCATACTGATTGCACTGATAAAATTTTACAGGAAATTTCTGTCACCGCTGACTCCGCCAACATGCAAATATTATCCTACTTGCAGCTGCTATGCTCTCGACGCTGTGAGGAAATTCGGAGCATTGCGCGGTTCGGCTCTCGCTGTGTGGCGGATTCTCCGCTGCAATCCGTGGTCCCTCGGAGGAATCGACTATGTTCCCGAAAAATTTACGTTCAGAGTAAAAAAAATTGACTATTCCAGACTTCATGACGACGAATCCCCTGCCGATAAGGAGAGTTTTGAAAATTGAGTTCACTTTATGATATTTTTGGTATCCCTTTCGGATACCTTATGAGCTGGATTTATCAGCTTATACCAAATTACGCTGTCGCTATCATCATTTTTACTCTTGTTACCAAGATACTACTTTTTCCGGTAAACTACAAGACGCAGAAAGATGCTGCACGTATGCGGCTGCTTCAGCCCAAACTCCAGAAAATTCAGAAAAGTTTCGCGAATAATCAGCAGCGTATGCTTGAGGAACAGCAGAAACTCTATCAGCAGGAGGGCGTGAACCAGATGGCGTCATGTCTCCCTATGATGATACAGTTCTTCCTGCTTTTCGGAGTAATTGACGTTGTATACAAACCCATTACACATATTCTGCATATATCCAAATCCGTAAGGAATGCAGCCATCGAAAAGGCTTCGCAGATTGCTGTGGAATTTGGAACTGTAAACGGCGGCAGAGCTATCAGTTCCGGCGACCTGAGAAATGAGCTTTACACTATGGAGGCTCTTAATAATTATCCTGATAAATTCAGTGATATTGCGGAGAATTTCCTGAATGCCGTTTCGGAATTTTCAGAAAAATTTACAATATTCGGAGCAAATCTGGGCAAAACACCTACGCTTCACCCCGAAGTCTGGGACAGTGAGGCTGTTATTCTTGCACTCATTCCGTTCCTTGCGGGTCTTGCACAGCTTCTTGTGTCTATCTATTCCATGATACATCAGAAGAAAACAAATCCTGTTCCGCAGGCTGGAGGCGGCTGTATGTGGGGTATGATGCTCGGTATGCCGCTTCTCTCCGTATGGTGGGGATTTACATTTCCGGCAGGCGTTGGTTTCTACTGGATATGGTCGTCAGTATTCTCTTTCCTCATCACTTTTGCGCTGAATCTGTATTTCACCAACGAGCGCGTTGTAGAGATAAATGAAAAGGAAAAGAAAAAGGCTCTTGCATACGCTGAGAAACACCCTGACAAAAAAACATTTATGCAGAGAATGATGGAAACTTCAGCAGCCTATAACGATGCTGTATCTGTGAATCAAAATAATGGTGAAAAGATGTCACGCTCAGAACAGAATAAGGCTGACAGCGATGCACTTAAAGCCGCACGCAGAAGAATGGCTGAAAAATACGGCGATTCGTACGAAGACGATAATAAGTAACTGGAGGTTAGGAAATGACTGAAATTTTTACTGCTAAAACAGTTGATGAGGCAAAAGCCGCTGCGGTTAGGAAGTTTGGCAAGAAAGTAAATGAGATAAAATTTGAGATAATCGAAGAAGGAAAAAAAGGTTTTCTGGGAATCGGTCAGGTTGACGCTAAAGTAAAGGCAACATATATCGCACCTGTTCAGAAACCGGCGGCAGCGAAAGCTACAAATGCTGAATCATCTGCCAAAAAAACGGCAGAAGTGAAAGTTCCAAAGGCTGAACCGGCTGTCGAAAAACCGGCAGAAATGAAAGCTCAAAAGGTTGAACCTGCTGCCGAAAAACCGGCGACAGCTAAAGCTCCGAAGGCTGAAACGACTGTAGAAAAGACATCAGCAGTTTCAAAATCAAAGCCGGCAGCTGATACAGAGTCTAAAAGCGATGACGACAGCTTCTCTCTTGATGATTATACGATTATTGAAGATGAATCTATGCTTCATGCAAAGGTCAAAATCGCCCGTGATTATATCACAAGTATTCTGAAAGCAATAGATATTGATGTGACATATACTATATATCAGAATGAAACCGGCGCGGTAATCAATATCGAAAGTAATAATAACGGCACTGTTATAGGTCGCCGCGGCGAGACTCTGGATTCCATACAGTATCTCTGTTCAATAATTGCAAACAAAGGCGATAAGGATTATTTCCGTATCACTATTGATTGTCTCGGCTACCGCAGCAAGCGCAGGGAAACTCTTCAGCAGCTTGCCGCAAAGGTATCAAAATCAGTTATCAGAACCGGTCGTTCACAGCAGCTTGAGCCGATGAATCCCTATGAAAGACGGATAATTCATTCAACTGTATCCGGTATTGAGGGTGTTTCTTCACGCTCTGTAGGCGAAGAACCATATAGAAAGATAATTATTTCTTCAACTAATCCAAAAAATAATAGCCGCGGACGCGGTAAGGGCGGCAGACATGATGACCGCCGCGGTAATAACAGAAACCGCAGCGAAAGACGTAGCAGAGAACCCTTTGAATCAAAAGCTATTGATGTTTCCACATCTTTTGAAAAGGAGTATAAGAAACCAAAGCCTGAAGATTCAATGGAGGGCGGTCTCTACGGAAAGATTGAGTTTTAAGCAGTTTTCACAGAGAAGCAACGGTGTAACAGCCGTTGCTTTTTTAGGAGGGATAATATGTCAACAGTTGCTGCAATTTCTACGCCGAATGCAGTTGGCGGAATTGCTGTTATCAGAATATCCGGAGAGGATGCCATAGGTGTGGCTGAACGTATTTTCACGCCGTTCAGTGGAAAAAATGTGAGAGATATGGACGGATATATATGTGCATACGGGATAGCTCATGACGGCGGTGAACAAATTGACGACTGTATTCTCACGGTTTTTCGAGCACCACATAGTTATACCGGTGAAGATACAGCAGAAATTTCCTGCCATGGCGGACTTTTTGTATCGCGGAAAATCCTATATGCAGCATTAAGGCACGGCGCGATTACTGCTGAGGCAGGAGAGTTCACAAAACGTGCTTTTCTGAATGGGAAAATCGACCTCACACAGGCTGAATCAGTCATGGATATAATTTCAGCAAAAGGCGATGCAGAACTGAAAATGGCTGAAAATCTCCGCAGCGGTGCAGCTTTCAAGGCGGCAAAAAAATGTTCGGATTCTTTGTTGAGAATCCTTAGCAGTCTTGCGGCATGGACAGATTATCCTGACGAGGATATTCTGGAAGTCGAACCCGACAATCTGCTTTCAGAACTTCTGAAAATAAAAGACGATTTATTCAGTCTCGTCAAAAATTATGACAGCGGCAGAATTGTTCGTGAGGGCGTATCAGCAGCTATAGTCGGTCGTCCAAATGTTGGAAAATCAACTCTTTTCAATTGTCTAAGCGGCTGTCAGCGCAGTATTGTTACAGATATTGCCGGTACAACACGCGATGTTATTGAAGAAACAGTGAAACTTGGCGATATTACACTTCGTCTTGCAGATACAGCAGGAATACACACAACAGATGATTTGGTTGAGGGAATCGGTGTTGAAATTGCACAGAAAACACTTGAATCGGCTGAAATTGTAATCGCTGTATTCGACGGTAGTTGTCCGCTTACTGCGGACGATTTCGAGCTTATCAGTAGACTTGATTCTGAAAATAGTATCGCAGTTGTAAATAAAACTGATAAGAATATTGCATTGAATGAAGAAGTATTGAAAAAACATTTTATACATATAGTATATATTTCAGCGAAGGAAAGCACCGGAATCAATGCAGTCGAAAAAGCTGTAAATGAAATTCTTGGTCTCAGACCTGAAATTTTTTCTACAGTAACTGCTGCAAATGAACGTCAGAAAATGTGTATCGAAAATGCTCTTGATTCTGTAAATCAGGCTGTAAATGCCATTGAATGCGGTGAATTTCTCGACGCTGTAAATGTCCTTCTTGACGATGCCGAACAGAAATTGCTTGAATTGACAGGAGAAAAGATTACAGATGCAGTGATAGACGAAGTGTTTTCGAGATTCTGTGTCGGAAAATAGCATAAAATGTTCCACGTGGAACATTCATGATTTTTTTTCGCGATTCTGTTCCACGTGGAACACTAAAGGTGAGGTTTGATATGTCATACAAAATGGGTGAATTTGATGTTATTGTCGTGGGAGCTGGTCATGCCGGTGTTGAATCGGCTCTTGCATCTTCAAGGCTGGGGTGCAGAACGGCAATGTTTACGATTTCTCTTGACCAAATTGCTAATATGCCCTGTAATCCGTCAATCGGCGGTACTGCAAAGGGTCATCTTGTTCGTGAAATTGATGCTCTCGGCGGAGAAATGGGAAAAGCAGCTGATAAATGCTTTATACAAAGCCGTATGCTGAATAAAGGCAAAGGACCGGCTGTTCATAGTCTCCGGGTTCAGGCTGACCGCGTTATGTATCATAACTATATGAAGCAAGTCTGCGAAAAACAGGAGAATCTGTATATAAAACAGGGAGAAGTTTCGCAGATATTAGTTGAAAACGGCAGAATTTCCGGAATAGTTACATCTCTCGGAGCCGAATATTCGGCAAAGGCGGTGATTGTCGCTACCGGAACATATCTGAAAGGAAAAATTCATATCGGCGAATCATCATTTGAAAGCGGTCCTGATTTAGCACTTCCAAGTATAGGATTGTCGGCAAGTCTCGCCGCAAATGGAGTCGAACTGAGAAGATTTAAAACCGGTACGCCATGTCGTGTTCATCGCAGAAGTATTGATTTTGATTCTATGGAACGGCAGGACGGAGATGATAAAATTACTCCGTTTTCGTTTGATACTCCTGCCGATTATCTTGAAAATAAAGTCAGCTGTTATGTGACTTATACAAATAGTAATACTCATGAAGTGATACTCTCTAACCTTGAAAGGTCGCCGTTATATTCCGGAAGAATAGAGGGTGTCGGTCCGCGATATTGTCCGTCAATTGAGGACAAAGTGGTAAGATTTTCTGATAAGCCGCGTCATCAGCTTTTCGTTGAACCGATGGGACTGTCAACTGATGAATATTATTTGCAGGGAATGTCGTCATCACTGCCGGAAGATGTACAGCTTGCATTTCTGCGGACAATAAAAGGTCTCGAAAATGTCGAGATAATGCGTCCGGCATATGCTATTGAATATGATTGCTGTAATCCGCTTCAATTGTCTGCTACACTTGAATTTAAAAATATTGAGGGACTTTATGGCGCAGGACAGTTTAATGGAAGTTCAGGATATGAAGAAGCTGCGGCACAGGGGATAGTTGCCGGAATCAATGCAGCTTTGAAAATCTCAGGAAAAAATCCGCTGATTCTGGAACGTTCCGGCTCTTATATCGGAACACTTATTGATGACCTCGTGACTAAGGGCTGCTCCGACCCGTACAGAATGATGACTTCACGAAGCGAATATCGTCTGATTCTCAGACAGGATAATGCTGACCAGCGGCTTATTCCTATTGGTCACAGAATCGGTCTTATTCCGGATTCGCGTCTCGAACAACTGAACAGAAAGATTTTTCTTGTGAATGAAGAATTGAAGCGTGTTTCGTGTGAAAATATCAGTCCCAGTGATGAATTAAACGAAATGCTGTCAGAAAAAGGTACATCTCCGCTGAAAACAGGATGCAGGATTGCAGAGCTTATCAAGCGTCCGCAGTTGAAATACAGTGATATTGCACCGTTTGATATTAACCGTCCTCAGCTTCCTGATGATGTATGCGAGCAGGTTGAGCTTCAAATAAAATATAAGGGATATATCGAAAAGCAGCTCGCACAGATTGAACAGGCACGCCGGCTTGAAGAAAAAATTCTTCCACAGAAAATGGATTACAATAAGATTCATGGATTAAGACTTGAAGCAGCTGAAAAGCTCAATAAGATACAGCCAGCATCAATCGGACAGGCATCACGTATATCGGGTGTTTCTCCGGCGGATATATCAATGCTTATTGTCTGGCTGAAAAGGGAAAAGGGGTGATAATATGCTGATGGATTTTGATTTCTGCCGTTCTGAATTTGAAAAATATGGAATTGTTATCAGCAGTGAACAGTATGAAAAATTCGATAAATATGCTGATTTTCTCGTAAAATATAATGAAAATGTGAATCTTACATCAATTACTGAGCCGCAGCAAATACTTACGAAACATTTCATAGACAGCGTATTGATTACAAAATATATTGATTTTCCGCTTAATTCCACTATCATTGATGTCGGAACAGGAGCGGGATTCCCCTCAATTCCGGTTAAAATTATTCGTCCGGATTTAAAAATCACACTTCTGGACAGTCTGGCTAAAAGAATAAAATTTCTGAACGAACTCTGCAATTTGATTGATATTAATGCTGAACTGATTCACGGACGTGCGGAAGATTTCGGAAAAATGCCGGAATACAGAGAAAAATTTGATTTCTCATGCGCCCGTGCCGTTGCAAATCTTTCTGTTCTGTCTGAATACTGTATGCCATTTGTAAAAAAAGGCGGAAAATTTATTGCAATGAAAGGTCCGAATGAAAATCCTGAAGACAGCATAAAAGCTATTCTGTTATTGGGTGGCAGGATTGGAAATGTTTTTGATTATTCTCTTGACGGTGACAAAAGAAAAATCGTAAATATCAGAAAAATATCGCAAACGCCGACAAATTATCCGCGAAATAGCAGTCAGATTAAGAAGAAAACATTATAATAATGTCAGAATGGGCTGAAAAATCTGTTGTGTTGTCATAATACAGCAGATTTTTTTTATAGATTTTATTTCCCATGCATGATAAAATATAGTTACAGCAATAGAAACTATGTTTATATTGTAATTTTATGAGGTTTATATATGAACACAGTTCTAAATTCAAAAGTGAGGAAGCAGTAAAATGATTTTAAATTTGACAAGGAAAGAAACACTCAACGATATTATTGATATTGAAATCAGCCAGATTGTTTTTAATTCAGCAAAAACTGATTTTTCAGATACTGAAATAAGTATGCTTGCAGATAAAATCGCGGAAAACGGAATTTCTGAGCCGTTTTTTGTTCGGAAATCAGGTGAAAGATACGAACTTATATTTGATAAAAAGCGGCTGATTGCTGCAAAAATGTGTGAATTTCATTCAGTTCCGTGTATAGTTCATGAGATAAGCGACCGTGATTCAGCTATTCTTGCGCTTGTGAAAAGAATACAGCATCAGAATATGTCATTTTTTGATGAAGCTTCGGCAATTGAACAGCTTATCAACTATTATGGTATGACTCAGGAAGAAGCAGCATCAAGGCTTGGCAGAGCACAGAGTACAATAGCGAATAAGCTCCGGCTTCTTAGACTGACTTCTGTTGAACGTGAAATTATTATGGAAAACGGACTGACTGAACGGCATTCACGGGCATTGCTTAAAGTCGCAAGCGTAGAGGACAGAGCAATATTACTTGATAGAATAATCAATGACCGCCTGAATGTTGACAGAACGGAAGTTCTTATTAATGAATTTATCGGTAATCGGAAAGAACATCAGGTATATAAGAGACGTACACAGTCTTTCAAAAATGTGAATGTATTCATAAATTCCATAAGTAAGTCTATCGAAGCAATGAAATCGGCTGGGATTATGGCAGATTTCCGCCAGATTAAAGGAGACAGTTACATAGAATATCAGATTAGAATCCCGATTAAATTATAGATATGAGAACAGATTTATGAGTATAAATCCTGAAAATCATCATAATGTTCCACGTGAAACACTTTGATTAGATTCAAGAAATGTTCCATGTGGAACATTTTTGTAAAAAAATATCAGCAGAGTATTTACAT
>CAMWRC010000038.1 GCA_947176565.1 uncultured Ruminococcus sp. | reverse complement strand
CGGTACGCTTTTCGGTTCGGAAATTACCAGAAAATGGGGAGACAGCCATGTACTTCCGGACGATACATTCACTGTTAAGTGCCACGGAAGCGGCGGTCAGAGTTTCGGAGCATTTATTCCTAAGGGTCTTACGCTTGAACTTTCCGGAGACAGTAACGACTATTTCGGAAAAGGTCTTTCGGGCGGAAAGCTCATACTTTATCCGCCGGCAAATTCAGGATTCAAGGCGGAAGATAATATCATTGCCGGCAACGTTGCTCTTTACGGTGCAACAAGCGGCAAGGCGTTCATAAACGGCATAGCAGGTGAAAGATTCTGTGTAAGAAATTCCGGAGCTGTTGCAGTATGTGAAGGTACAGGCGACCACGGCTGCGAATATATGACCGGCGGACGTGTTGTTATTCTCGGACGTACCGGCAAGAACTTCGCTGCCGGAATGTCAGGCGGAATCGCATATGTTCTTGATGAGGACAGAAATCTGTACATGAAGATAAACAAGTCTCTTGTATCGCTCGAATCTGTAACTAACAAATATGACATCATGGAACTCAAAAATATCATTCAGGAGCATTACAACGCTACAGGTTCTGAAAAAGCCGGAAGAATACTTGAAGATTTCGCAAGCTATATCGGCAGCTTCAAGAAGATTCTCCCTCATGATTATGCAAAGATACAGAGTACTGTCGTTGCTCTTGAAGAAAAAGGAATGAGCAGTGAACAGGCTGAAATCGAAGCGTTCTATATTACAAAGAAGGAGAGCTGATTTATGGGAAAGCCTACAGGATTTCTTGAATTTGAAAGAAATGACAACACCGCGTTCCAGCCGCTGGAGCGTATAAAGAATTACAGCGAATTTCACGAACCGCTGACAGACAGGCAGAGAAAGGCTCAGGCAGCACGCTGTATGGACTGCGGAGTACCGTTCTGTCAGAACGGTAAAGCAATAAACGGCATGATTTCAGGCTGTCCGCTTAACAATCTTATTCCGGAATGGAATGACCTGCTTTATCATGACCATAAGGAGCAGGCACTTGAGAGACTTCTTATGACTAATAATTTTCCGGAATTTACATCGAGAGTCTGTCCGGCTCTCTGTGAAAAAGCCTGTACCTGCGGACTGAACGGCAGTCCGGTTACGGTAAAGGAAAACGAGAACGCAATTATAGAATACGGATTCAGCAGCGGTCTTATAAAGCCTGAGATTCCGAAAGTAAGAAGCGGTAAGAAAATTGCTGTTATCGGTTCAGGACCGGCAGGACTTGCAGCTGCTGATACACTAAATAAACGCGGACACTTTGTTACTGTATATGAGCGTTCAGACAGGGCAGGCGGACTTCTTATGTACGGAATCCCGAATATGAAGCTCGAAAAATCAGTTGTAAACCGCCGTATTGAAATCATGAAAGCAGAGGGCGTGCAGTTTATCACCAATGCTGATGTAGGTCATAATATATCAGCCGGAGAGATACTCAGAAAATCAGATGCAGTAATTCTTGCCTGCGGTTCGTCAGAACCCCGTGATATAAAGGCTGAGGGCAGAGATGCAGCCGGAATATATTTTGCAGTTGATTTTCTTAAATCAACTACAAAAAGTCTGCTCGATTCCGCACTTGCTGATGATAACTATATATCGGCTGAGGGAAAAAATGTTGTTGTAATCGGCGGCGGCGATACCGGAAACGACTGCGTAGGTACAGCTGTAAGACATGGCTGCGCGTCAGTCATACAGCTTGAAATGATGCCGAAACTTCCCGATGAACGCGCAGAAAATAATCCGTGGCCGGAATATCCCAGAATATGCAAGACTGATTACGGTCAGGAAGAAGCAGCGGCAGTCTTTGGCAGCGACCCCAGAAAATACTGTACTACTGTAAAGGAATTTATCAGAGATGACGGAAATAATCTCACAGCTGTAAAGACAGTACGTCTTGAATTTGTTAAAGATAATGAATCCGGCAGAATGATTCCAAAAGAAATCGAAGGCAGCGAAGAAATTATCAGCTGTGAACTCTGTCTTATAGCGGCAGGATTCACAGGCGCGCAGACGTATGTTGCTGATGCTTTCGGCGTTGAACTGAACGGCAGAAACGTTGTCAATACAGGAAGCGGAAAGTTTTCTACGAATATCGAAAAGGTATTCACAGCGGGGGATATGCATATAGGTCAGTCACTTGTTGTGCGTGCAATCCGTGAGGGCAGAGATGCAGCCCGCGAAACTGATGAATATCTTATGGGATACAGCAATCTGTGATTCTTTTTTCGGATTCTGAAAGGAGTGCGGTTATGATTTATACAGAAAATGAGGTCTTGCAGTATATTGACGAAAATGATGTGAAATTCGTAAAGCTTACATTCTGTGATTTAAAGGGTTCACTTAAAAATATATCGGTTATTTCGTCTGAAATGGCAGCAGCATTTGAACATGGCGTCAGAATTACAGCAAAGAAAATATTCGGATTCGGAATTGCAGGAGGACGGGATTTATATTTATATCCTGATTCACAGACTATGCGGGTTCTCCCGTGGAGACCGCAGCACGGACGGGTTATACGAATGTTCTGCTATATCAGATACGGTGACGGTACTCCGTTTGAGGGTGACGGAAGATATTTTCTCAAGCAGGCTATGAAAACATCACTCGGAAAGGGGTGGTGTTTCCGGTTCGGAACATCAAGCGAATTTATGCTTTTCCGGAATGACGAAAGCGGTATGCCGACGAAAATTCCGCATGATTATGCAGGATACTGCGATACAGCTCCCGATGATAAGGGAGAGAATTTCCGCCGTGATGTATGCTTCACGCTGGAGCAGATGGGCATACACCCTGTATCTTCCCGTCATGAAGCCGGTCACGGACAGCATGAGATAGATTTCAACGCTTCATCTGCTCTGAAAGCCGCCGATACGTTTCTGAGTTTCAAATCTGCTGTAAAGTCAGTAGCTGAACAGCATGGTATACACGCAAGCTTTATGCCGAAGCCGGTTCGCAATGACTGCGGAAACGGTATGCATATCGGTGTGAACGTTTTCCGCGACAGCGATTTTTTCAATAACGATATTGATTCTGATAATTCAGAAGCAGTTAAAATGGCTGCTGCCGGAATAATGAAATTTATCCGTGAATATACTGTGTTTACCAATTCTACCGTAAACTCGTACAACCGTTTTGGTGAATTTTCACGTCCAAGATATATTACATGGTCTGATGAGGAGCAGGAACAGCTTGTCAAACTGAATATCAATAATATTGATGAAGCACCTGTTGTACTCCGCGCTCCTGACTGCGTATGCAATCCGTATTTTGTGTTCGGACTTCTGATATATGCTGCAATGGATGGAATCGGAAATAAGTTCGAAATGGCTGAAAAATTTGACCCTGATTGCAGATGTTATGAAACGCTTCCTGAAAATCTTCTCGAAGCTGCGCAGACAGCAGAAAATTCAGAATTTCTGAAAAGATATGTTCCGCAGTGTGTTATTGATACGGTTGTGGAAAGCTCAAAGTCAGAGTGGAGGGAATATTCTTCTGAATATGACAAGGAGCTGTATGAGGATAAAAAATATTTCTACAGTCTGTAACGGAGGTTTTCTTTGGAAAATGTTATTGTAATTTCAAGCAGCAGTTCGGCGGCGGAGTCGCTTTCGGCTTTTATAAAAGAATCATTCCACTGTCAGGTTACAATAGCTGAAACAGCACGCCGTGCCCGTGAGATACTCAGTAAAAGCCGCGGATTTGAGCTCGTACTTATAAATAGTCCGCTTTCTGACGAAGCCGGAATCGAACTTGCGGAATATGCATCTGAAATAACCGCCGCAAGCTGTCTCGTACTTATAAAAAGCGATAATTATGAAAAAGTCAGCCCAAGAGCTGACAGAGGCGATATTATACTTGTTGCAAAGCCGTTTTCAAAGCAGCTTCTGCATCAGGTAATAAAAGCAGTGAATATTTCTATACGGCGTTCATATGCGCTTTATGAGGAAACAGTCAGGCTTGAACGGAAAATTGAAGATATAAAGCTTATAGACAAGGCAAAATTCAGGCTTATGCAGTACCGGAATATGACGGAAGATGAAGCACATTCATATATTGAACAGTATGCCATGAAGAACCGGAAGAAAAAAACAATTGCTGCATCTGAGATAATTGACAGAATCGCCGAGCAGTATATGTAATTTGGGAGTCCTTAACTATGTTTAATGAAATTCATGAGGAATGCGGAGTTTTTGGCATTTATGAGGAAAATACAGCTGATGTGGCATCAAGTACCTATTTCGGACTTTATGCCTTGCAGCACCGCGGTCAGGAAAGCTGCGGAATTGCTGTGAATGATGACGGCGTTTTCAGTCACAGACGTGCGGACGGTCTTGTTTCGGACGTTTTCAGCCGTGAGGAGCTTGAACATCTCGGCAGAGGCAATATAGCTGTAGGTCATGTGAGATATTCAACTTTCGGAGGGAAAAATCCGAATAATATACAGCCGCTGGTTATACGGCATGTCAAGGGAAATCTTGCGCTCGTTCATAACGGAAATCTTATAAACGCCGCTGAACTGAGACGGGAATTTGAACTTTCAGGCGCAATATTTCACGGTACGTCCGATACGGAAGCAATCGCGTATGCAATTGTACGCGAACGTCTGAAATGCCATTCTACAGAGGAAGCGGTTGAGCGTGCAATGCCGAAGATAAAAGGTGCGTATTCGTGCATAATCATGACGGCACAGAAACTTATAGCATTCCGCGACCCTGACGGATTCCGTCCGCTTTGTATCGGAAAGACGGCTGACGGAGCATATGTCACAGCATCTGAATCATGCGCACTCGAAACAGTCGGAGCTGAATTTATACGCGATGTCGAAGCTGGCGAAATCGTTGTTTTCAGCGGCGGAGAAGTGAAATCCATACGCACTCACGTAAAAAAGAAAAAAAATATCTGTATTTTTGAATATATATATTTTGCGCGTCCGGATTCCGTAATCGAAGGGGTATCGGTTCACGCTGCAAGAGTGCGTGCCGGCAGAATACTTGCGGACTGCTGTCCTGTTAATGCGGATATAGTCATAGGCGTACCGGATTCCGGACTTGATGCTGCTCTTGGATATGCCGAAAAAAGTGGTATTCCATACGGAATAGGATTTATCAAAAATAAATACATAGGCAGAAGCTTTATACAGCCTCAGCAAAATCAACGCGAAAGTGCAGTGAAAATAAAACTCAATGCCGTCCGTGAAAGCGTTGCCGGAAAACGTGTTATCATGATAGATGATTCTATAGTCCGCGGTACTACAAGCGCAAGAATTATCAGACTTCTGCGCGAAGCAGGAGCAAAAGAAGTTCATGTCCGTATATCGTCGCCGCCGTTTATTCATTCATGCTATTTTGGAACTGACATCGGCAGCGAGGAAAATCTTATAGCAAGCCGATGCAGTTCAGAATCAGAAATTGCTGCGGCTATAGGTGCGGATTCACTTGCATATCTTCCGGCGGACAAGCTCTGTAATCTCGTTGACAGTGATGATTTCTGTATGGGCTGTTTTTCCGGAAAATATCCTGTTGATGTTTCAGGAGCAAGCACGAAAGATAAATTTGATGAAAAAATTCATGCATAAGTGCATACTCTGAAAAATTTTTATAGGGGAGAGTTGTTATGTGTACAATTATGGGTTACTTCGGTAAAACCGATGGTATGAAATATGTTTCGGAAGGACTTGAAACTACTGTTTCACGCGGCCCTGACGATTGCAGAATTATTGATTTGAATGACGGAGTTCTCGGATTCCAGAGACTTTCGATTATGGGACTTACTCCAGAGGGTATGCAGCCTTTTGAACTTGACGGAAATTACGCAGTATGCAACGGTGAGATATATGGATTCCTTAAACAGCGCGAAGAACTTGTGAAAAAAGGCTATTCTTTCAGAAGCGACAGCGACTGCGAAATACTTCTTCCGATGTATAAGGAATACGGTGTTGAGATGTTCAGCCGGCTTGACGCGGAGTTTGCCTGTATAATTTACGATGCGGAAAGTCATGGATTTATAGCTGCCCGTGACCCTATAGGCATACGTCCGCTTTATTACGGAAAAACTGATGACGGTTCAATGGTTTTCGCAAGTGAAGCGAAGAATCTCACGAAGATTTGCAGAAAAATAATGCCATTCCCTCCGGGATATTACTATAAAGACGGTGAATTTACCTGTTATTGCGATATAACAGAGGTAAAAAAAGTAATACATGATGACATTGAAACTGTGTGCAGAAATATTCATGACAAGCTTGTGGCTGGTATTGAGAAACGTCTCGCGGCTGATGCAAAAGTGGGATTCCTGCTGTCAGGCGGACTTGATTCCTCTCTTGTATGTGCGGTTGCACAGCGTAAAAGTGATAAGCCGATAAGAACATTCGCTATTGGTATGAATACCGACGCTATTGACCTTAAATACGCCAAGCAGGTTGCGGATTATATCGGCAGCGAACATACTGAGATTATCATAACAAAAGATGATGTTATTGATTCACTTGAAACAGTTATTCAGATTTTAGGTACGTATGATATTACAACTATACGCGCAAGTATGGGAATGTATCTGTTGTGCAAGGCAATCCATGAACAGACTGATGTAAGGGTTCTTCTTACAGGTGAAATATCTGATGAGCTTTTCGGTTACAAGTATACTGATTTTGCACCAAGTGCGGAGGAGTTCCAGAAAGAATCAGTCAAGCGTGTACGTGAACTTCATATGTATGATGTACTTCGTGCAGACCGCTGTATATCGGTAAATTCTCTTGAAGCAAGAGTTCCTTTCGGCGACCTCGACTTTGTAAAATATGTTATGGCTATTGACCCTGAAATGAAGCTCAACAAATATAATAAGGGAAAATATCTGCTCCGTCATGCTTTTGAGGGCGATTATCTTCCGGTCGATATACTCTACCGCGAAAAAGCTGCGTTTTCAGATGCAGTTGGTCATTCCATGGTTGATTATCTGAAAATGTATGCGGAGGAGCAGTATACTCAATCCGAGTTTGAGGAGAAATCAGCTGAATATGTTCACGCCCGACCGTTTACAAAGGAATCGCTTCTCTACCGTGAAATTTTTGAGAAATACTATTCCGGCAATTCAGAAATGGTAGTTGATTTCTGGATGCCTAACAAGGAATGGGACGGCTGCGATGTCAATGACCCGTCTGCGCGTGTGCTTTCAAATTATGGTGAAAGCGGAGTATAACAAAAAATAAAAAAAGGCTGTACAGAAAATTCTGTACAGCCTTAAATTTTTTAGTTGAGATATTTATCTTTAATAAAGAGATTGTCACTTATTTGAAAGCAACTGTTTCATCATACATAAATCGAATATATCCAATCTGTTATCATCACACAAATCTGTGATTGTATAAGTGCCGTTACCGCCGTTTACAAATGTCATTGTCCTGAAAGTACCACCTGAATTTTCTGAACCTATAATAGCAGATACACCTGCTTCCATAGCTGGATTAACAGTAATCTTTGTAACGTTCAGATTGACAAAGTTTGCATTTGTTGTATCGCCCATAACAATATCATTGAAAAGCCATCAAAAACTACTTCTGAGCAATATAGAAGAAAAAACCAAGCTGGATGAAAGTCTTTCCGTTATCATACTGTTTTTTGTATTCCTCATACAGTATTTTATATTCTTCAAGCAGTTTATTTGTTGCATTCACATGATAAAATATATTTTCATCGGCTGCTAACCACAAATGGTAATTAAAATAAATATCCCACAGTGCAGACTGCTGTTCACTACTCAATCCCGGATTCGAAACTCCGCATTTTGCCAATTTCACTCTTTTGAAACCCGCTTGTGAAAGATAATCCGGAATTTTACGCGCACAATGCCTATCTCCGCTTTCTTTTGAATCTTTCCAGATTCTAAAAGCTAAATCATAAAACCGCGAATTTGGATATACAATATTAGCACCATCGTCTTCGTCTTGAATAAATAATCGTCCGTTTTTTTCAAGTATCTTCTTAAAGTCTGAAGCAGCTTTACAGGATTTACTAAATGCAACAACATCGCTGAAATATGTATCAAATCAAATCCCAACGCTTCGTTTTCTTCGAGATAATCAGACAAGATTGAGTCAAATTCGTTTGACAACGCATCACAAGCAAAAAAAGTATTTTTTTCCGATTCATACGTTTGATTAGCTTGTTCTATTTGTTCTGAATCTATATCAATGCCCAATAAACTTCTGTATTCTCTGCTCTCAAGATGTGACATTATATAATTACCATTTGCACAACCAACATCAAGGATTCTGCTTTCAGAGGATACAGCTATGTCAAAATACTCTTTTGAAAAATTAAGCATAATATCATTTTGAGCCTTTAATCTCAATGATTCCGATTCACTGGCATGATACAAACTTTCCTTTAATTCCTCATTGTTTATTTCAAATCCGGTTTGCTCAAAAATTTTCAAGACAAGTGCTTCTTTTGAAGAAAACTTATTCAAGAAAATCATATTAAGCCTACCAAGATAAAATCGAATCCTTTTATAGATTTGGTCAGTATAATCAACACCATCTGAATTTATGACAATTGGAAGTATAGCTATACTACTTTCAAACGGAACATTAAGGATAGCGAAGAACATAATGAAT